>JBBJOK010000014.1:18547-21756 GCA_037721545.1 Chitinophagaceae bacterium | reverse complement strand
TTCACCTTTTTTCCAAAAATAAAATATTCGTATTTCTGCTTTGGCAGGAATGTTTGGAGTTATTATAACATCTGCATATTTTACTTTACGTTGTAATATCCAATTGGCTGGATCTTTTACTTTATCTATATCAGATTTAGTGACATCAATTATAACACCCTGTCCTGCAAAAGAGAACAATGGCTTTAAAACAAAATTTTCCAGATCGTCAGGTAATTGTTTTACTTCATTAAGAAAAAATGTCTCAGGCACATAAGGATGTTTAATAAATGGCAGCGTGAATTTACTGATGCGGTAAAACCAATTGGGGTGGGGCACCCACTCAACCACGAGATTGCCGGTAATGTCAACAATATCACCCAGCTTCTCTTTTTGCTGCAATAATTCATCAAATATCACCCGGTTATAAATTCTTTTTACGGGTATCTTTTTCCCTTCATTCATGTAATACAACTTTTTCCCTTCCTTTATCAGATCGGTGAGAGAAACAATGGGTATTCCCAGGTAATCCTGTGTACAATAAAAATCAATTCTTGTTTTTTGCTCATGAGGATTTATTTCCAACAGAATTACATTCTCTATATCATGTTTGCCAATAATTATTTCTTTCAGCAGCTGTGTGTATGATTCTTTATTGTAACCATTTAAATAATTATCAAACCCTTCAGGTATTTCAAAATTGTTTTTTAAAACTTCAGGATAATATATCTGGAATCCGAATAATGTAGGGAATCCCTGCATTTCTATCAGTTGCGGCTCGAGTTCTCCTGCTTCATTTTCGCATATTCCAAAATCAAAAGCTATAAAATCTGTGTGATTATTTTCGTTAGGAACTGCTTCGCCTTCGGGAATAGCTGATGCTGTAATTGTTTTGAAATTATCGGCAATTATAACATCAACAATAGCTTCACAGGCATCAATAATTTTTTTGGTAAAATCTTTTGGAATAAATATCGGCGTTTCTGCCATCCTGAAAAGTATATCCCCAGGATATTTACTGTTGAGATCATCGAGAAAATCTTTATACTTTTCTTGAGTAAAACTTTGATTGTAATGCACCCTCAAATCATTTATCATGTTATTTTATTTTCATGATAAAAATAATCTTTAAAAAATAATCAAACTTCTATCCTGATTAATTTGCAAAAGATTTAAATCAGGCAGGAACGCTGAGACTGTGTTCGACAGCAATATTTAAGAAATTGGGAAGGACATGCGAATATGTCCATAATATTTTATCAGGATCCTCTAAATGTTTGAGCATTGATTCCCACTTTTCATGTCCATGATTTTCGATAACTGTTTTCTTTTTGTCTTCTTTTTGAAGATACATACTCATGCCTACCGCATCCGCTTCAGGATGAAACTGTGTTCCGAAAAAATATTCATTAAAACGCATAGCCATGATCGCTCTTTCCAGGGGTACATGAGCCCGCTCTTTTTCAATACATAAAATTTTTGCCCCTTTATAAAGGATGTCCATTCTTGGTTGAATTACCTGCCAATCACGGCTATCTACAGCATAAAATGGATCATGCAAACCATTGAATACCGGCTCATGCATACCATCCTCTAAAAAGTGAATAGGGAAAACGCCAAAGGCTGTAGAGTTTCTTTTGCAAATAGTTGCAAGTTTCCAATATCTGCAAACCAATTGAAATGAATGGCAGATAAAGAAAATATATTTCTTTTGATAGTTTTCTGAATTATTATTCCATACTTCAATTGTTTCAAGCCATTTAAAATATGCTTCTTCCCAATCACTGCCTTCACTTTCTAAGGGACTGCCAGGGCCACCGCTACTTATGTAAATATCATAGCTGGTGTCCGGGACTTCACTCTTTAATCTTACTTCAAATTCATCCCATACTATTTCAAGGCTGTGGGCTTCTCCAAACTGATTTATTATTTCACGGATACAGCGCATGCCCTGATTTTCATGGCCTTCATACATATCAAGGATAGCAACTTTAATTAATTTTTTGTCATCCGTATTCATAACACAAAAATAATATATTATGAAGGGACTGGTTTGCCCAACTTAATAACATTATGGTAAAAAAGTTATTAAGTATAAAGAGGCAAAGCTGGGCTGTATGGGATTAACCGGCTTAAGAAATTAAATTCCGCTTAAAAATTGCGAATGAATATAATCTACAACATCCACGAGGTTGTTAGTCTGCTCATAAACTTTTAATTGCCTGTCAGCACCTGTTCCTTCTTCCATCATTTTATGTACATGGCTGATAGCATTTTTAATCCCAAGAGGGCCTGTAACGTCATCAATGAAATCTAACAACTCATATATAAGAACACGGGTATTAACTTCTGTTTCTTTTCCAAAGTCAATCATGCTGCCATCGATTCCATATCTTCCGGCCCTCCATTTGTTTTCGTTTATTAAAATGCGTGGATACATTATGAAATTAAGATTCTGTAACCGCAATTTGTAAAGCTTTGCACATATGCCCTGAAATAATGCAGCAATTGTAATTGTTTCCTGAACAGTCATTGGTACATCACAAATCCTAAATTCCACAGTATTGAAAAACGGATGCACCCTAAGATCCCACCAGATCTTTTTAGCGTTATCAATACAGTTTGTTTTTACTAATAGCTTTATGTAATTATCATACGTTTCTATACTTTCAAAATAATCCGGTATGCCTGTGCGTGGAAATTTATCAAAAACTTTTGTACGAAAAGACTTGTAGCCTGTTACCCTGCCTTCCCAAAAAGGTGAGTTAGTGCTTAATGCATATATGTGAGGTAAAAAATAACGTGCTGAGTTTGCAATGTGTATGGCCATCTCACGGTTTTCCATACCCACGTGAACGTGCAATCCAAATATTAAATTGCTCCTGGCAGCTTCCTGTAATTCATTTACAATTTCGCTATACCTGGCATGATCGGTTATTAACTGACTTTCCCAATGACTGAAAGGATGCGTACCTGAAGCCCCAACCCATAAGCCTAAATCACCTGCTATGCTGCTGATTGTTTTACGAAGTGTTGCAACATCCATCATTGCTTCATCAATATCCTGGCAAATATCTGTTCCTACTTCTACAACAGCCTGATGCATTTCTGCCTTTACTTTATCCTTGATTATTTTTTGTCCCTCGTGTACTATTTTTTGTTCGTGGCTTTTTAATTCACGGCTTACAGGATCAATCACCATGTATTCCTCTTCTACGCCTAGTGTAAAA
>JBBJOK010000014.1:0-18447 GCA_037721545.1 Chitinophagaceae bacterium | reverse complement strand
TTCACGGCTTACAGGATCAATCACCATGTATTCCTCTTCTACGCCTAGTGTAAAACTTTTAAACGATATACCTGCCATAATAATAACCCCCATACCCCCTAAAGGGGGCTTTTAATATTAATAAAAATTTAAAGTGACCATACATGCTTTATCTTTCATAAGTCCCTTTAGGTATTTAGGGTTTCCTATCCTTCTTTCTCAATAAAGTTTTTTTTTGCCAGCGCTGCGTTTTATATATTCTCCCCAAGTAAGATTGTCTTTTTTATCATCCTGCTCCTGCGCTTTTTCTATGGCATAAGTGGCAGCAGTTTCAACCACCCAATCAAAATTTTCCTGTCCTACACTTGTTACTTCTGCATCAGGTGCCGGATTGCAGAAATCAATTGCATAAGGTACGCCATCCCGCAAGGCAAGTTCCACAGTATTAAAATCGTATCCCAAATAATTGCAAATGCGAAGTACAATACCTTCCATCAACGCATATCGTTCTTTATCCGGTTTAAAATCTGCCACGTATCTTAAATGATGAGGATTGCGTGGCTCATATGGCATGATGCGTACATGTTTACCGCCGATGCAATAGCACCGGTAATATTCATCAAAAATTATTTCTTCCTGAAGCATCATAACCAGTTCACCTGTTTCCCCATGCTTTCTAAAAAGATCATCCATATCTTTTATCTTATATACATTCTTCCATCCCCCTCCTGCAAAAGGTTTCATATATGCAGGAAACCCAATGTAATTAATTATGCTATCCCAATCTAAGGGAAATGTAAGGTTGGCAAATGATTGATCAGTTGTATCTGCAGGCAAATCTTTTGAAGGAAGAATAACTGTTTTGGGTACGGGCACATCAATTTTTGTGGCAAGGCAATTATTAAAAAACTTTTCATCGGCACTCCACCAAAATGGATTATTTATAACAGCAGTTCCTGTTAGGGCAGCATTTTTAAGGTAAGCCCGGTAAAAGGGAACATCCTGTGATATACGATCAATTATTACAGCATAGCCACATGGTTCTCCCTGCATTACTTTATCAATTTGCACTGCTTCTGCAGTTATGCCTTTAATATTTTTTCTGTTAACTCTTTCAATAAATGCTTCTGGAAAGCTTCTCTCTCTACCAAATAATACTCCTATTTTTTTCATGGTAATAATTTAAATGAATTCGTGGCTATAAAAATTTTCAAACGTCTTCAAATATATTTTTTCATGCTCAATAAAACAAAATTGTTTTAAACCTCATCATTTGTTATAAGTATATGTGTAATGCCAAATCTTTTTAAAATTGATTTAGCGTAGTTTTGAACACTTATGGAAACAGAAAAAGCCAGCAGGATTTTGATTGAAAAACATCTTTTATTTTCTTCTCATCTCGATAGAGAAGTGGTAATCGATCTTTATTTACCGGCAAATATTTTACATGTTTCAGAAGTTAGTTTATTGCTGATAAATGACGGGCAAAACCTGGAAGAAATGGAGTTTGGAAACCTGTTAGAAGATGCAATTGAAACGGTAACCCCTTTATTATGTGTTGGAATACATTGCAGTAACGATAGAAAAAATGAATACGGCACTGTTGATGTACTTGATTTTAAAGGAAGGGGCACAAAAGCAGAAGCGTATTCAAAATTTGTTTTTGATGAACTTATACCATTTATTAGAAAAGCCAGTAAGGTTCATTCGTTTAAAGACAAATCATTTTGCGGATTTTCATTAGGAGCATTAAGTGCACTTGATATTGTTTGGAATAATCCCCACGAATTTAGTAAGGTTGGTTTATTTAGTGCCTCATTATGGTGGCGAACAGTAAGTCAGGATGATGCATTGTTTGATGAAAATATTCATAGGATCATGCATATGAAGGTGAGAAATGGCGGTTATTATCCCTGGTTAAAATTCTTTTTTGAAACGGGTACTAAAGATGAAACTGCAGACAGAAACGCAAATGGAATTATAGATGTAATAGATGATACAGTTAGCCTTATTGATGAATTGGTTTTAAAAGGGTATGATAAGGATACGGATATTAAATATTTAGAATTAGAAAATGGAAGACACGACATTGCAACCTGGGCCAAGGCATTCCCTGTGTTTTTAAAATGGGGGTGGGGAATTGAGTGAGGAGTTATAAAATAATAAGGATGAGAAAAGGTAAAAAAACGAAAAGCCATCTCAATTATGAGACAGCTTTTTGTATGATTAATTTTGTAATATTAAAAAATATAACGAACACCTAACTGCGCCTGGTAAACATCAAATATAGAAGTTCCTTTTCTGTAAGTACTATAGTTTAAACTATTATTCACAAGGTTATATCTAAATACAGGTACATTATTAACTGCAGGCCGTGCAGCCACGGGAGAAGTTGTATTAATAACATCAGCAACACCCCACTTATGATTAATCAAATTACCAACATTAAATACATCTGCTCTAAACTGGATAGTATGCCTTTGGTTTCCAATTTTTCTGAATATCTCAACCAAAGCAGATAAATCAAATTTTGTAAGCATTGGTTGAAGAACACCATTTCTTTTGGCAACTTCGCCTCTGTGACTTTTTAAATAATCATTCTGTTGTATAAATGCCTCGAAAGCATCTTTTTGTTGTTGGATAGTAAATGTAGTTACAACATTATTAATGGTTGCGGTGTATTGTTCAAAATTCATTTCGAATTGAGAATTATCCTTTGGTATATATAAAAGATCATTACCACTTATTCCATCTAAATTCAAATCTCCTGAATAGCCATAAGAAAACCTTCCTTGGTTTTGCGCCTGGCCATATAATGAAATTTGTAATGCGGCTGTTTTAGCAATTTCCTTCCGGTAAGTAATGTTACCGATTACTCGATTTCTTAAATCATTATCACTGAAAGAATAATCAGGTAGATTATTACCATTTACTGTTCTTGTAGAGGTGAAACTACTAAAGGCAATTGAACTTGCACTTGAATAATCTTTAGTTATTCCAAAATTATATGCCAATAACCAGCTAAAGTTTTTTTGTAATTGTTTCTCTATTTTAAAAGTAAGACTCGTATTTGCTCCGTAAGGGCGGCTTGATAATACTGTTGCATCATTTATGTTAGGATTAATTCTTACAGGTATAGAGTTTACACTTCCATTAGTATTGTAAGTTGCAGGAAACCTGGGTCGGTTATCTGGGCCACTAAATGTAGTAAGAGCAGGTTTTTGATTAGCATTATAGTAAAATATATTGCTTATACTTTGTGTAACCAAAGCCTCTATGGAACCAACAATCCCTGAAAACAATTTTTGATCAACTGCAAGATTGGAACGGAACACCTGGGGGAAACGAAATTCTTTTTCAATAGGTGCAATATTATAACTTGGAGCAGGAGTGCCCGGAACTAGATTAGTTGGAATATTGCGGGTAATATCAGGGCTAAAAGGATATATATTAGTATTATCTCTACTAATTTGTCCTGATTGTAAACCATTATTACCAACAGCATTACTTATAAATACAAACGCAGGACGACCGGCGAATAAGCCTAAACCTCCGCGAATTTGTGTTGTTTTATCTCCTTTGATATCCATATTAAATCCAAATCTCGGACTGATCATCACTTTTGTAGATGGGAGTTGTGAGGTGCTCAGTTTTTTTGGGTTACCATTTTCATCAACAAAAGTATAACTGTTTACCTGTTGATTCTCCAGTGCATTTCCTTTAGGAAAGTAAGGAACATCTAATCTAACACCCATCGTAAGGTTTAGATTATCTTGAATTTGCCATTCATCCTGCAAATAAGTACCAATATTTGCTGCTTTTGTTACAGCATTATATAATACACGGTCAGGCAAATTGCTATAACTTAAAATATACCTTCTTAAATTTACAGGATTTTGAGTAAGATTAGGATTGGCTAAAAAAGCATTGGCTGATGTGTAGAAATCTGCCAGGCTGTTAAATACATAGAAACCTTGAATTTGCGGTGTAAACTGATTAAAGAATTTAAAAGATTCAAAATTTGCGCCGGCAGATATTGTATGTTTACCTGCATAAAAGGTAATATTATCCGATACCTGCCATGTATCTGTGTTTAAAATATTATTAGGAGTAAAAGGTTCTGCACCAAATGAAATTAAATTTCTATCACCAGTTCCGTCTAAAATATCAACTAAGGGGAAAATGCCCCCTTTTACTTCCCTATAATCCCTATTAGCTGTGTATCCAAAAATCAATTCGTTGGAAATTTTATTAGTTAGCCGTGTATTTAACTGCCCTATTATCGAATTGATATCATTATGAATGACGTAGTTATTATTAGAAAAGTTCATTGTATTTACACCACTTTGCCGTCCAGTAAATGAACCTGATGAACTTGCACCTATATCTTTATTAGATTTTAGATAATTGTATCGAACGCTAAATTTATTTTTGCTATTAATATTCCAGTCAATCTTTACTAAAGCTTTTTTACTCCCTGTAAGAAAACTATAACCTTGAAATTGGCCTGGATCGTAGGATAGTTTGCTATTTAAAAACGTTGATAAACCATCTAAATCAGATTGTTTAACCCTTGAAACATTTGCCTGCCCGGTATTAGTTCCATTATCTGCGACAAAAGCAGTTCCCGGGTCTGTTCTTTTCTCCTCTTCATAATTAGCAAAAAAGAATAATTTATTTTTAATGATAGGTCCGCCTAAACTTGCGCCATATTGTTTTACATCAAAGTTTGCAACTATAACAGGTGTTTTTCCATCAGGCCCTGCATTTTTACCTGTTAATTTCTCATTTCGATTGTTGTAAAAGGCAGACCCATGAAATGTGTTGGTACCACTGCGGGTTACAGCATTAATACTTGCACCCGTAAAACCTGCATCTCTAACATTGTAAGGAGAAACATTTACCTGTATTTCTTCAATGGCATCTATAGAAATAGGAGAAGCACTTGTTTGACTACCGGGCAATGCCTGCAAACCAAATGAGTTATTGAAAATTGAGCCATCAATTGTTAGATTAATAAAGCGGTTATCCTGTCCGGCAAAAGAAGTTCCGCTTGCCTGGGGTGTTAACTTCGTAAAATCTGTTATGTTTCTTGATAGAGTTGGTAATGCTGCAATTAATCTTCTATTAATGTTTGTGGAAGTTCCTTTTTTGTCTTTAGATATAAGCGCACCTCTTCTACCCGTTCCGGTAATAACTACTTCCTGCAAGTTTGTATTTACATCGGTAAGAAGAGCATTTATTTTGGTTGCTTCTCCCAACTGTACATTTACATCAGTGATTACTTCCTGTTTGAAACCTACATAAGTTATTGTTACATTGTAGGGCCCGCCTACTCGTAAGCTGGGGATAGTAAAGATTCCACTTTTTCCCGAGGTAGTACGGGATACAGACCCGGAAGGTACATGTAATACCTCAATGGTAGCTCCGGGTAACTCTCCGCCTTTATTATCTTTTACTGAACCATTAATGCTGCCTGTAGTTACTTGCGCAGATAAGGCGAATGGAAAGAAAAGAACAATTACTAAACGTATAATTTTTTTAATCATAATTGTGTTTTTTTGCAGTGCAATAATTATTGGTAAAATTCTCTTAGGCATATAATTAGTTTTTGCGAGGCAAAGAAATGAAATAATAAGGTAATATCAAATAACATTTGTTAACATATGCAAGGCAATAATTTGGAAGGTTTAGCTGCTTAAGCTATTATGAACTTAAGGTTAACAATCGAATTTGTTTTTATAATAGCATGTATTCTACTCGTACTTACTATTTGCCCCCATAACTCTTTGTATCTTTACAAAAAAATAAGCCAATAACATGTTAGATACCATTGAAAGTGCTATTGAGGATATTAGAAAAGGTAAATTGATAATTGTCGTGGACGATGAAAGCCGTGAAAACGAAGGAGATTTTGTAACTTCTGCAAAAAATATTACTCCGGAAATAATAAATTTCATGAGTAAAAACGGGCGGGGACTAATATGTGTACCACTTGCTGAGGAAAGGTGTGACGAATTAGGATTGGAATTGATGGTTAACAGAAATACTGCTCTGCATGCTACGCCTTTTACCGTTAGTGTCGATCTTTTAGGGCATGGCTGTACTACCGGAATTTCAGCTCACGACCGTTCCAAAACCATTCAAGCCTTGATAGATCCCGAAACAAAACCTCATGATCTTGGCAAACCCGGACATATTTTTCCGCTAAGAGCTAAGTCTGGCGGAGTTTTGAGAAGAGCCGGCCATACTGAAGCAACAGTAGATTTAGCAAGACTTGCAGGCCATGGTGATGCAGGGGTATTGGTGGAAATAATGCATGAAGATGGAACCATGGCCCGGCTGCCCGAATTGATCAAATTGGCTGAAAAGTTTGATATGAAACTTATCTCAATAAAAGATTTGATTGCATACAGATTAAAAACAGAATCACTGGTTCAAGAGGAAATAAAAGTAAAGATGCCTACCAAATACGGAAATTTTGAGCTGATTGCTTTTAAACAGGTTAATACAGGAGAGGAACACATGGCATTAAAAAAAGGAAGCTGGAAAAAAGATGAACCTGTGTTAGTAAGGGTTCATTCAAGTTGTATGACGGGTGATATTTTAGGGTCTCTTCGTTGTGATTGCGGAGATCAATTGCATGCCGCAATGAAAATGGTAGAGGCGGAAGGCAAAGGAGTTGTATTATATATGAACCAGGAAGGCAGAGGGATAGGATTGATCAATAAACTTAAAGCATATAAATTACAGGAAGAGGGTAGAGATACTGTGGAAGCAAATATTGAATTGGGTTTTGAACAGGATGAAAGAGATTATGGCGTAGGGGCACAGATATTGAGACAAATGGGTATTACAAAAATAAAACTCATCAGTAATAATCCACGAAAGCGTGCAGGAATAACAGGTTATGATTTGGAAATTATTGAGACCGTACCCATTGAGATAGCCTCCAACCAACACAATAAAAAGTATTTAGAAACAAAAAGGGATAAGTTAGGTCATAAAATTATGGCCAAGTAAATCGGAGCCACGAATTACACAGATTAACACAAATTTCTTTAAGGATTTTACACGATGATAATTCGTGTAAGTTGTGGCAAGTAGCTTATTTCTTTCCTATACCAAAAAATTCATAAAAGTTATTAAAATCTTTTCGGTAACTCAAAAGGATTCCCGTACGATTGCGGCGTGTAACACCTGCTATATCACCGAGGTCTGCATCGCTGCGGTTAAAACCTACAACCCGTACGCTGCCGCCAGGTGTAACTAAATATTCAAATGAAACATCAGGTGTAAACAGGAAATTAGTATTGGAATTACTGGAGCCTGCAATAAAATTATAATCAACATTGCCTCCAAAATTTAATAATAATCTATTCTTTAAAAAAACGGTTTTAAATCCAAAATTCCCAAGATTTTGAAGTTGCTTTTGTGTGCCATCTTTTTCAAAGTTAAAATCAGCAGTATTAATATTTGTATAAAGATTTACCTGGTTAGTTTTTAATATTTTTTGCAGCCAGTTATTTAAAGAAGATGAAAGTGTATTTGATAATACCTGTCCGACAGTTCTGAAAACAAAGTTGCCTGTATTGTTTGCCCTAAACAAATTTTGTTCATCTGAAATAAAGGAATTAAATAACAGAAGCGATGTCACTTGTTTATTCATCACATTTCTATCTGATTCGTACCTTGTTTTTAAAAATTGATTGGCAATAGGGTCTGATCGCAATGGATTATCAAAGGGAAAAGAAAATTCAAATTCCGGCCGTGGATCTTTAAGCGTTCCTCTTAATTTAAAAATAACATCTACATCTCCTTTTGCATTATTACTCCCCCCACTGCTGGCAATACTGCTTAAATCAACCTGGGTAGCCCGGTAAACTGCATCAATGTTTAGATTAGCCAGATAAGGATCGCCTTGCCATTCTATAAAACCTGATTGTAAAATGAAAGGCGTTTTTAAAAATGTTTGAAAATTAAATGTGTATTGTCCTTCTTCAATCACATATCGGCCACGGATGGATAAAGGCTCTTGTGTACCTACATTTATATTTAATTTACCACTGCCTTGTGCTTTAATAACATCTCCGGTGGTTTCATCGAGTATCACATCAATTTTAGCAAAGGGGTTTGCCGTAATTTCCATGTTAACTTTAATATTTGTTTCTTCTCTAAAACGAACGTCAGTTCCCATTTCTCTACCAAACTTTATAAAATCTATATAATCAATTTTACCTGATTCTGCAACATCTCCTGTTGGTAAATAAATATGACTGCTATCTGTTGGCTGCCCGGTTATATTCATTCTCATATCAGTAATCGGCCCATCCAATTGCATTTCTGCGTCACCAATTACAAACCCATAGAATTCATTATTATCTTTTGCCGTTGTATTGATTAATAAAAATTTTCCGGGTAACCCGTTGCTTCGGTCTGTTTTTAAATTAAGTTCGTTAAAGTAGAAATTATCAAAAAAAGTGTGGTATAACTTACCGCTTACAGTAGCTGTATTATTTAAAGTATCTCTGATTTTTATTTTACCAAAATCAATTTCATCCTTATTAAATTTTAAGATTGAATTATCGTTAAAATAATATTTAACTCGTGTATAATTAATGGTAAGGGATGCATCATTGAGGGCAACACTTCCTGTAATTTTAGGATCTTTCCCCCTGCCTGTAATATTCAACTGCCCTGTTGCATTACCTTGTATACCTGTGAAAATTGTATTCAAATATTTTTGCAGAAAATGAATATTGGATTTATCAAGATTAAGGCTGCCGTTTAACTGGTTGGTTGTGGAGTCTTTTGTTTTGTAGGTTACATCAGCAATAAAATTGTAATCCGCATTATTGGAATTTGCGCTTGCAACAATTTCTCCTGTAACGGAAGAATAATTTCCGAATGTTTTTAGAATTCCTATAGAGTCATTTTCAAAACGAAATTGGTTAATATCCGTTACAAATCCCATTGATATATTTCCAAAAGGGTCGTTTATTTTAACCTGGCCTGTCATCAACCCTTCAAATGTTGGAAACCTGATAAAGAAAGGCACAATCTCACCAATGTTTATTTTTACTAAATCCACTAAAACATCATTGCTGTTGTTTATCGATGAAGGTTCAGTAGAGATAATTATCTGTTGTTCATTTTGAACAAACTTTACTTCGCTGGCTGTAAGTAAATTTTTACTAAGCGTAAGTTCTCCGCCTTTTTCAAGAATCCATTTCTTATCATTAATAACAAAAGAAGAGGGATTAAAATTAAGCCTGAACCCATCAGATAATGTTTGCAGCTGTAAGGAGAGATCTGCTTCATTAAGTGTTTGGCTTGCCGTGGTTTTAATGCTAATTTCTGAAATGTCATTAGCCGCTTTCACAAGAATTTTTGTATCAGGCAGATGTAAACTGTCATTAATTATTACGTCTCCGATATTGCCAACAAGGGTAAGCGTATCATACGTTCCTGTTCCTGTAAAATTTACATCGGTAAAATCAATATTGCTATAATTAAATAATGGAATATCAGCTTTTAGCAGCAAGGTATTTGAAGATGAATTTATATTGCCGCTGATGTTTGTATTATTGAATCCTGTTATTTTTTTACTAAGCAGCCCTATATATTCACTGATGTTTTTTGTTTTTATATCAAAAGTAAAATCCTGGATATTAATATTCCTGCGCATCTTGTTTATGTAGGCAGGATAATACCTGTTAAGCAATAGTTGAAAAGCATCCGGTAATTCAAGTATTTTAAAATTACCGGCAATGTTTGCTTCAACCTCGTTACTTTGTACTGATAAATATTTTTTTCCATTTACAATAGAAGAATATATTGCTAAGGAATCAAAAGATAATTGTTGGCCATTACCAAATAAAGTTGCACTGGAAATTTTAGCGGCGCCTAAAAAGTTATCAATATTACTTCCGGAGAAATTGAGATTAAATTTGCCGGTAAGTGAAAAATCATCATTGGTTAAGCCAATATTTTTCAGATTAAGTTTTGCAACGGTAGCGTCAAAATTATACTGGGGTAAGTTTGTATTAAAATTGATTGTACCATTAAGGTTGTCAATTTTTACATTGGGGTCATTAACACTTACTGCGCCTTTAAATACGTTGTTTTTAAAATTTCCATTGGCCACAATATTCTGATAGCTATATTTATTAAATTGAAACTGCCTGATGTTACCATCTAAAGAGATGTCCATATTTCCAGCTGTAAAACCTTTGCCATTTATATTTCCATTAAAAGAAATATTCCCAATGTTATTATCGCCAATAAATCTGCCTAATTGGAAGTTGTTTGTTACAACCTTTCCTGAATAAGTAGAAGGGCTACTATCGGGAAACCGCATGCGCAGGTTTGTAATAAGTGTGCCTAAATTAGTATTCAAAGTGCCGGACGTAATAAAGTCTTTAAAAAATCCTGTAAAATTTCCCTTAAAACGAATATTGCCCAAGGCGCTAAGGTTAGGGCTGGTAATATTTTTTAAAGAGGGAATAATTGTAGTAAGTTCGTTAAAGCTTGTTCTTAAATCGTTAGACAACAAATTAATATAAGTTTCATGAACATAAGGTAAACCACGGATATAAAAATCTCCATCAAAATAACTATTGCTCCCTGATCTTATAAGCATTTTTTTGCCGGATAAATTATCAATGCTGCCGGTAACATTTCCATTTATAAAAAAATTTCTTTTCCATTTTTTTAAGGCAGGAACAAAATAACTTAAATCATCACTGCTGATTTCACTGCCTGCAAAGTTTGCTTCTAAGGTTACAGCTTTTTCAAAATTGCCCATATCCTTATTAAAATCTGTGAACCGCATTATAAAATAGTTTTTTACATGGCTGCGGTTAGTGATAAGATCCAGATTGTTAAACTCCATTTGCTGAGGAGTGAATTTATAAGCAGTGGTTAATTTTTTTATTTCAAATCCAGAACGGTCTTTTGCGGTGAGATTGGCATTAGCTGTAAAGGTATCTTTTTCAACCCTCACATTTTTTAAGTCACCATTTATTGCAGATGCAATAATATGGCCTTCATCAAAGAGGTTTAAATTTGGAACCTTTCCATTATCACTTTCAATGGTAAAACCGCCATCTTTTATTTTAATATTGTTTATAACTATTAACCAATCATCTTCATTCCATTGTAATCCGGAAGTTTGAACTGGAGGGCTAATAACAGATTTAATTCTTTTAGGCCGTATACCTTTATAATTATATTCAGCATATAAAGGATGATCTAATGTGATCTCATTAATTTTTATAGTCTTGTTCTTTGTGTCAAAAACATCAGTTGTAAAATTTAATTTATTAAATGATACTAACATATTTTGACCTGCCCATTCATCTTTCTTCCAGATTTTAACACGGGTTAGTTCAACTTTTTTAAGATCAAGCTGTATAACATTCTTTGAGGTATCCGTTTTCTTTTTTGGGCTTGAAAAATAATCTACCAAAAATTGGTAGTTCCATATTGAATCATTTCTGTTTAGGTGTATTATGGCGTCATCAAGGGCCACATATTTCAATGTGATATTATCTTTTAAGAAAAACCAATCCGTGATATTAACCTTGGCAGTTTCTGCATACAGCAAAGTATCATTCTTTTTATCCCGTACCAGGGTTCCTTCCAGCAGCATTTTATTAAATAATTCAAAATCTACATGCCTTATGGAAACTTTTGCATTCAGGTCCTTAGATAATTTTACCGCAACTTTATTTACTATCCAATTTTGAAAAGAATTTGTGTTAACCAAAATCCATAGCACTGCTATGAGCATTAAGAAAGCAAGTAAAAGTTTTGATAATATTTTTACGGTTCTGGTCAGGCAAGTAAATTAGTTCACAAAAATAATTAAAAGCATTGCGTTACGCTCCTGATTAAGGATTTGCATATTTATTTAACAGTTTGTCCTACTTATATTTTAATGACCACATGTAGAAATACTGAAGATAATAGCCTGCATGAAAAAGTTGACTTATGGCTTTAGCACCTGCAAACCTTTTTAATATCTTTTTTTGTATGTAGTGCATTAATTACAATGCGATTTATTTTTGGCGATGATGGATGAGGATATCCGAATGATGAAATAACAATTCCATTTTTATAAAAAAGATTTTCTGCATTTTCATTTGCACAAACAAATAGTGGAATATTGAAATCATGATTTACAATAGCAGGAGGGAGCTGTTTTTTTAATGAGGTTATATTTTTTTTAAGCTTCTTTCTTTGAAGTGCATATATTTTTTTGCTTTTAATAAAAGCATGCATCAACGAAGGGCTAATTGCTGTACTGCCAGTGTAGTTAGGATGTTGCCTTAATTTGTTTGACCATATTTTAGAGCAGCTAACAGCACCACCTTCTATATTAAATGCCTTTGATAGCGAGTAGGAAATAATATATTCGGTATTTTCCTTTTTTGGCAATTCAGCAATTATTCCTTCTCCATTTTTTCCTAAAATTCCCATACCATGAGAGTCATCAATCAGTAAAATTATTTTTTTAACTGGGTCTATATTTTCTAAGAAAGAAAAATTATGAACTTCTGCTTTTAAAATATCTACAGAATCGGAGAGTAACACGAACTCATCCTCATGTGATGAGTTTATTAGATCAACAACTTTATTTTTCCAGTCATTGAAATTTACACTTTTTATTTTTTGTGTTATCTCAATACTAATTGCAGGATGTGTACCCGGAGCAACAAAAATTGTTTTGTAAGATGATAAAATATCTGAGATTGTTTTTCCTGCCAAATATCCTGAAGAAAAACTAACGGTATCTTCCATACCAGTAATTTTTGAAAGCCTGTTCTCAAACTTTTCAAAAAGCTTTAACCTTGTATTGGAAATTCTTGAGGAGGGAAATAGTATTCCGTATCTATCAATACCTGCTTTTACCAGATCCTTAAATCCTTTTAGATGATTCATTCCGAGGTAGGAGTATCCTGAGAAAAATAAAAATTCTTTCTCATCTACAATACATGTTCTGCCGGGAGTATTTTGTAAATAAAACATTACCGCTTGTTTTTTAGTTGATTTGTATATTCAACAGATTTGCCTTTCTCTACAGAAAGGTTTTGCCAATTTTTGTTTTTTATAATCTTGGCAGCATAAATTATTTGACCTACGTGATATGGATAATGAGCAAATTGTCTGTTGAAAGCATCTACAACTGTAAGTGGCTGACTTCTTATATAAATAGTTTTTTTAAAATCATCTTGAGATAATGATTTAGCTGCATCTAAAAAACACGCCCAGCCTTCTTCCCAAAGTTTTAGTAATTGTTCTTTATTAAATTTTTGATCTTCAAATTCTGCATCCCGGTTGCGCCATTCTTTTTCTCCATCACTTGTTAAAAAATCTGTCCACCTGCTAAGCATATTGCCATGCATGTGTTGAATGATTGTCGCTATGTTGTTACTTTCTTCCGATGGCGTAAAATGAAAATCTTCCTCTGGTAACTGTCCAAATGTTTTATCTCCTAAAATTTTATAATAGGTTAGCCTTTTTATTGCGGATTTTAAAAATATATCCATATTTAATCATGGTTTATATCCTACTGCTGAATCATCACCCCTGTTATCTGCAACTCCTTTAATTTTTTTATCAGGCAATACCTGTATTAATTCAGTTCTCCATGTAAAAACCCTATCATTTATTTTGTATCCCATTTTTATCAAATCAGTTCTTACCTTTTCGGGAAAACCTTTTTCAACATCTATTCTGTCGGGCAACCATTGATGATGAAATTTGGGTTTATTAACAGCATCTTCAGCAGTTAAATTAAATTCAAGAATATTTACCAATGTTTGAAAAACTCCTGTGGTAATGGTAGTGCCGCCAGGAGTACCCACAATCAGGTATGGCTTATTGTTATTTAAAACGATTGTAGGTGTCATACTGCTTACCATTCTTTTTCCGGGAAAAACTGCATTAGCCTCAGCGCCTACAGCGCCAAACATATTCGGCACACCGGGTTTTACACTAAAATCGTCCATTTCATTATTTAATAAAAATCCGGCTCCAGTTACAACAACTTTGCTTCCATAACCTCCATTTAAGGTTGTTGTTATTGATACAGCATTTCCATCTTTATCTATTATACTTATGTGTGTAGTTTCTTCACTTTCCGCATTAATATTTCCTGCCTTAACATCGGTACTGTTATTGGCTTTAAGCGGATCGTAATCATGCATTCTTTTATTTAAATATTTTTCGCTTACCAGCGTTTTTACAGGCACTTTCACAAAATCGGGATCACCCAAAAATTTTGCCCTATCTGCATAAGCTCTTCGTTCTACTTCAGTCATTAAGTGCACAGATTTTACTGTTTGAAATCCCATTGCTGCAATATTTCTTTTTTCAATCATCTTCATCATCTGCTGTAAAATAATTCCGCTGCCTGGTAATGGCATTGAAATTATTTGATAATCTTTATAATTAAATGAAATAGGTGCTTTTGTTCTGGTTTTATAATTTTTTAAATCTTTCTCTGTAATAATTCCATTTCCTTTTTTCATTTCTTCTACAATTAATCTTGCCGTTTCGCCTTCATAAAATCCTTTTGCACCATTATCTCTAATGCGTATTAATGTTTTTGCAAGATCTTTTTGAATTAATGTATCACCTGCTTTCCATAATGATTCTTTTGTAAAGGCTGTAGCAGAAAAATTAACAGCCAAAAACTTTTTCTTAGTGTTATTTAGAGAATCAGCTTCCCTTTGTGTAATTGTAAATCCATTTTCAGCAAGATTAATTGCTGGTTGAATTAGTTTTTTAAAAGGAAGTTTTGAATATTTAATACAGGAAAAAATTCCGGCTACAGTACCCGGTACGCCAACAGCAAGATGCCCATTTTGAGAAAGATTCATTTGGGGATTACCATTTGAGTCAAGATACATATCCCTATAAGCAGCTGCAGGAGCCACTTCCCTGTAATCAATGGAAATATTTTCACCTTGCGAGAATGATTTGGACCGCCGGGGATTTTTTAAATGAGCAACCATAAACCCGCCTCCCCCAATATTTCCAGCATTTGGATAAACAACAGCCAGGGCAAGTTGCGTTGCAATAGCGGCATCCATTGCATTACCTCCCTGTTTTAATATTTGCACACCAACTTCACTAGCCAGGGTATGGGCTGAAACAACTGCTCCATTTTTGCAAACAATATGTTTTTTTATTTTATAATTGTATGGGTCAATTTTTATTGGTTGTGCTAATGAAATACAATTCGATAATAAGATAATCATCGAAATGAGAAAAGCTTTTCTGTTATTCATCTATATTTTTTGTCGAATTTAAGTTATTAGGGTAACTTTAGAATTATATAAGCCATTACCAATTCACAATTTTTAAAACAAAGTTTATGAGAAAAATTCTTCAATTGCAAAAATCAATAATTTCCTTTATTATTCTATTGTGCTCTTTTTCTTTTGTGCAGGCACAATCGGGTACAATAAAAGGGGTGGTACGTGATGAACGCGGACCTTTAGCCGGAGCTTCTGTAACTATCAGTAATAATAAAGGAACAATAACGAATGAAAATGGTGAGTACGAATTAAAAGTTGCTCCCGGAAAATATACTGTTACTTATAGTTATGCAGGATACCAATTGTATACCACAAAGGCTAATGTAACGGCCAATGAAACTGCTATGTCTGATGCAACATTGGTATCATCAGTAACCGGAGAAGAAATTGTTGTACTGGGCAGCCGTTCATCCGGCAGAAGCAAACTTGTTTCCGCAGTTCCTGTAGATGTTATTCCTGTTTCTCAGGTGATTAATGATATAGGCCAGGTGGACCTTAATCAAATACTCACGTACATTGCTCCTTCTTTTCAATCAGCCCGTCAAACTATTGCAGATGGTACAGACCATGTGGACCCTGCACAATTGCGGGGACTTGGAACTGACCAGATATTGGTTCTTATCAATGGCAAGCGTCGTCATCAGTCAGCATTAGTAAATGTAAATGGTACTGTAAATCGCGGACAGGTAAGTACAGATATGAGTTCCATTCCGGCAACAGCCATTGAGAGAATAGAAATTCTAAGAGATGGTGCTGCGGCTCAATACGGTTCAGATGCTATTGCAGGAGTGATAAATATTGTATTAAAAAAGAAAACAGGATTGCTGGAAGCCGGGGTTAGCTATGGCAAGTACATTACAGAGTATGAAAAAAATTATGCAATATTCAAACTTGCGGGTAAATCAGATGATCCCGAAGTTAAAGTAAGAGACGGAGGAAATTTCCAGGCTTCTCTTAGTTATGGATTTAATCTTGGTAAAGGTTATCTAAATCTTACTGGTGAATATATTAGCAGGGAACCAACTAACAGGGCAGGAACTTATACCGGCAGAATTTTTCCATTGGTTGGCGGAGTGAATAAAGATGATTCTATTCTCCAGGCAAGAAACCTGTCAAGAAATTCATTTGATTTAAAAATTGGAAATTCAAAAATGAAAGGGGGTAATATATTTTATAATTTTGGGTATCCTTTGAGTGATAAAACAGAATTGTATTTATTCGGCGGTTATGGCAAAAAGGAAGGAACCAGCGCCGGATTTTACCGCTACCCGGATGGAGCAACCAGTATTCTTAGTGGTGCAAGAAAATATGCACCTGATGTATTGGCGCTTTTCCCTAACGGATTTTTACCGCAGATAAATTCTGATCTTTTAGATTTTTCCACAGCTGCTGGTTTACGCACAAAATTCAATGGATGGAATTTTGATATCAGTAATACTTACGGCCTCAACAAATTTGATTTTACCATTGATGAATCTGTTAACTATACACAATTTGCCATACCGGGTAACAGGCAAACTTCATTTGATGCAGGGGGTTTAAAATTTTGGCAAAACACTGTGAATGCAGATATTTCAAAAAAATATGGTTCTTTAAATATAGCCGGTGGTTTGGAATACAGGGTTGATGCTTTTGGAATAAGAAGCGGCGAAGAAGCCTCTTTTAAAAATTTTGATACGGCATCAAAGGCATCGGCGGGTGCACAAGTGTTTTCCGGGTTTAGAAATATGATAGGAGATACTAAAACAAGAAACTCTAAGGCAATATATACAGACCTTGAATATGACGTTACAAAGAGTTTTTTAGTAACAGGAGCTTTGCGTTTTGAAAATTACAGCGACTTTGGTTCTACTTTGAATTATAAAGTTTCATCACGGTATAAATTTAGCGATGCCTTTACTCTCCGCGGCTCATTGAGCACAGGATTCAGAGCACCATCAATGCAACAACGTTTTTTCTCTAAAACCAGCACTATATTTCAATCGCAGGGGGGTACCCTTGTTCAGGTAGAAAGCGGCACGTTTACAAATGACAGTAAGGCTGCACAAATTTTAGGAATTCCAACGTTGAAAGAAGAAACCAGCCACAGTTATTCCGTTGGGTTTACCGCAAAACCTTTTAGCGGATTTGAAGCAACAGTTGATGCTTACCAGGTTAATATTAAAGACCGCATCGTACTCACAAATGATTTCCCGTCTAGTACATTTACCAATGCAGCCCTAAGAGCTCAACTGGCTGCAGCAGGTGCAAGCACAGCAAACTTTTTTACCAATGCAGTTGATACCAAATCAAAAGGCTTAGAAGCCGTATTATCCTACAATAAAAATTTTGCAAAAAAACAATCTTTACGTACAGTTCTTGCAATGACCTTTATTGATAACGAAGTTAAAAAAGGTGCCGATGGCAAACCCATTATTCATGCCTCTGATACTTTAATAGCCAACGGACAATTGAAAAATTATTTTAACAGGGAAGATCAGAGCAGGGTAGAAGTAGCAAGTCCTAAAAGCAAGATCAGCTTAACATTTAATTACAAGATCAGTAAATTAGGTGCAATGCTGCGCTTTGTAAGATTTGGAAAAGTACAATATATTGATCCGGGTATTGATCCAAATAATCCTGCCGCTTTCCCCATGAATGCATTTAACAATAATAACCGGGAAACAACAGACCAGCTATTTTCTGAAAAAACAGTAACTGATCTTTCACTGTCTTATCAAATTACATCTCAATTAGGTTTTACTGTAGGCGCTAATAATCTGTTGGATGTATACCAGGACAGGCATCAGCATAGCAGTAACATGAGTTCCGGACGCTTTGTGTACAGCCGACGTGTACAACAAATGGGCTTTAATGGTGCCTATTATTTCGCACGATTAAAATTAAATCTTGATACAAAAAAATAAACTTTTTTTATAGGGGTTATACATTTTGCAAAGCCGGATAGATTAACTGTCCGGCTTTTTTATATAAATGGCAACATAGCAAAGTAACTATACACTACATTCGTAATTCAATTGGAAATATATGCGAAGGATACTTTCTTTACTGTTCACTTTTTACAGTTCACTTCATTGTTTTTGCCAGGTACCTAAAAGTTATTCTTCCTCAGAAATATTTCAACAAATAAAAAAATTAA
>JBBJOK010000193.1:3841-5892 GCA_037721545.1 Chitinophagaceae bacterium | reverse complement strand
CGACCATTAAAATAAGTATCGCTGCCCCATATTTTTTTAAGCGCTGCTTCCCTTGGCAACAAATCATTCTTGTATTCACAAAGCATTTTTAATAATTCATTTTCTTTGGGAGATAATGTTTGGGTCTGCTTATCTGCAATTAACTGGCGTAACCTTGGATTAAAATGATATTTCCCCAGGTCATACTCTGCATTGGCGGTTTCCCTGTGCAATTCTTCATTGCGTTTTAAAATAGCTTTTATTTTATGCAGCAATACTTCGCTATCGAAAGGCTTGGTAATATAATCATCTGCACCAAGTTTATACCCCTGTATAATATCTTCCTTCATTGTTTTTGCAGAAATAAAGAACAAGGGCATATCAGGGTCTACATCCCTGATTTCTTCCGCAACTGTAAATCCATCCATATTTGGCATCATCACATCAAGCAGGCAAATGTCAAATTTTTCACGTTGAAAAGCGGCAAGTCCAAGTCTGCCATCCCTTTCCAGCACAACATCGTAATCATTTAGCTCAAGATAATTTTTTAAAACCATCCCAAGGTTTGTATCATCTTCGCAAAGAAGTACTTTAGGTTTTTTATTCTCCATAAAAATGTATTTATTAAAATAAAGATATTTTGTTTTTTTCAAAACAATAGAAATCTCTTACAGCTATATTTGTGCCATATCCTAAAATGGGAAAAGTGATGGGGTAAGGAGGCTTTTTTTCATCACGTTTCATGTCTAATGATTGACTTAACCTTTGTAACTTTCAAAAAAATATTATGGCAGATAAGGAAGCATTTATTAAAAAGATAAAAGAGGGGTATGTATTTAAAGGTGAGTCAATAAAAATAGGCGCAGCCATGCTAGATGGTGAAGTAATACCTGAAGCAGAGATTTTTTTACCCCTTAAAACATTAAATAGGCATGGGTTAATTGCGGGAGCAACCGGTACAGGTAAAACCAAAACATTTCAGATGATCTCTGAGGGTTTGAGTGAAGCAAGCATACCGGTTTTATTAATGGATATAAAAGGGGATTTAAGTGGAATTGCTGTTTCAGGCACTTCTAATGATAAAATTGCATCAAGGTATGCGGCTTTGAATATGGAGTATAAGCCTTCTGATTTTCCGGTGGATCTTCTTACGCTTAGTGAGCAAAAGGGTATAAGGTTACGAGCTACCGTTAGCGAATTTGGGCCTGTTTTAATTACAAAGATCCTGGGGTTAAATGATACACAAGGCAGCATGGTAGCAATGATCTTTAAATATTGCGATGACAAAAAAATGCCATTACTTGATCTGAAAGATTTTATAAAAGTGCTGCAATATGTTGGCAATGAAGGCAAAGCCGAATTGCAAAAGTCCTATGGAAATATTTCTACCACTTCTACCGGAACTATTTTACGAAAAGTGATTGAATTGCAGCAGCAGGGCGCGGATATTTTTTTTGGAGAAAAAAGTTTTGAGGTGGATGATCTGATGAGAATAAGTGATGATGGCAGGGGAATGATAAGTATTTTACGGGTAACAGACCTACAGGACAGGCCAAAACTATTCTCAACCTTTATGTTACAAATGCTTGCAGAATTATATGCCAGCATGCCCGAGGCAGGTGATGTTGATAAACCTAAGCTCATTATGTTTATTGATGAAGCCCATCTTATTTTTCAGGAGGCGAGTAGTGCATTGTTAGAGCAAATTGAAACTGTTATAAAGCTCATCCGTTCTAAGGGTATTGGCATTTATTTCTGTACCCAAAACCCCATGGATATTCCGGCAAGTGTTTTAGCACAACTGGGCTTAAAAATTCAACATTCGTTACGGGCTTTTACAGCAATGGATAGAAAAGCGATAAAACAAACTGCGCAAAATTATCCCGAGACAACTTTTTATAAAACTGAAGACCTGATAACGCAATTAGGTATAGGCGAAGCACTAGTTACGTTGTTGAATGAAAAGGGAATTCCTACACCGCTGGCTGCTACCATGATGTTGGCGCCTAGAAGCCGTATGGATGTATTAACTGAGGGCGAAATTGATACCATTGTGAGTAAATCAAAACTTA
>JBBJOK010000193.1:0-3741 GCA_037721545.1 Chitinophagaceae bacterium | reverse complement strand
AAGAGTTTTTAACCATTATATTTGTCTCGGTTTTTCATAGGATATTGGATTTTAAAGCGGGACTAGATTTCTATCTGGGTCCCTTTTTTTATTTATGGCGTATCCCATAATTATCAACCTTTTTTCTTGCTGATCAATCCGGCTTCTGTAATGCTCAATTTGTTCTCTGAAAGCAGATAATTTATCACCTTCCAAACTTTATCTTTTTTGAATGCGCCTAAATTTTTTAATAACGAATTTGAGTGGATGGGTGCCTCTTGAATGAGTTTCTCAATGTTCATATTTATATTTTCAAATTCTGTTTTGGATATTTTAAGCCCTTTTTCACTAATACAATTGTCACAAATGCCACAAGGCTTTATGGATAGATCATCAAAATAATTGCCAATTGTTTTACTTCTACATGCATGTATATTCACATAGCCTATCATTGCCTTTACTCTTTTTTCGTAGGCGGTTTTTCTCTTTAACAGGTTATCCTGGTTTATATTAAGGTCTACTGCGTTGATCCTGTTTCGTAAAAATTGAATTTGTGGTTTATCTTTTTGTGGATGATACTCAATAATGCCATATTGCTGTAGTTTTTTAAGATAAGATTTTACATCCGTAACTTCTTTGTTAATAAAACCAGCCAATTGATTTTCATGAATAACTGATGGAAAATCAAAAATTCCTTCATAACTCCTTAGCAACCCTTTTATAACATGATCCAGAGATGGATACGTTTTTTCAAACTCCTGCAAATGATCTTTATCACAGCAAAACACAACCGTTGAGGGTAAAAATACCTGCTCATTGTAAGAAATAAATTCTTCCTGCTCCATTATTTTCAATGAAAAAATAACAGTGTAAACATTCAACTTAAATTTTTTTACAAAATCATTTATATCAAATTCAAAATAAATTCCTTCACCGCTACCGGAAGGTAATTGCAGGTAATTTACTAGCGCTTTGTAAACATTTTTTACTTCTTCAAACGGTGGATACCGTAAAGCTGATTGCTTCTCAAGGTCATCTAATTCGCTTTGATGAAATAGCATAACAGCATATGCCTTTTTATCATCCCGTCCTGCACGGCCCGCCTCCTGGTAATAACTTTCCAGGGCATCCGGAACATCATAATGAACCACAGTTCTTACATTGCTTTTATCTATACCCATTCCAAAAGCATTGG
Source organism: Chitinophagaceae bacterium (assembly GCA_037721545.1). Classification (GTDB taxonomy): domain Bacteria; phylum Bacteroidota; class Bacteroidia; order Chitinophagales; family Chitinophagaceae; genus Ginsengibacter. The sequence goes on along the minus strand of JBBJOK010000193.1, from coordinate 2,567 downwards.
TGCAGGCTATTATTCTTGTTTCATTTTTTATCCAATTTTCCTGTATTGTTGTTCGTTCATTACCGGGTAACCCTGCATGGTAAAAATTTGCACTTATTTTATTCATCTTCAAAAGATCTGCGATCTCTTTAGTACGCTTTCTTGTTTTGCAGTATACTATGCCGCTTCCCGGTACATTTTTAATTATTTCTAATAATTTATTTTGTTTAGAAGATGGGCTGAAAATGCTGTAAGAAAGATTTGGCCTTTCAAAAGATTTTTTAAACCGGTTGTGATCATTTTTAAAAGCAAGTTTTATACAAATATCATCCTGCACTTCTTTTGTTGCTGATGCTGTTAGGGCCAGAACAGGAGCTGCCGGTAAATGTTCTCTAATTGTTGCAATGCGTAAATAAGGGGGCCGAAAATCGTAACCCCACTGCGATACACAATGGGCCTCATCTACTGCAATTAAATTAATATTCATCCCCGGCAGGTATTCAAGAAATAAATTTGTTTCCAGCCGCTCCGGGGAAACGTATAAAAATTTGTAGTTACCATGAACGGCATTTTCCAACGTTCTTTTTACTTCAAAAAAATTCATACCCGAGTAAATAGAAAGTGCAGGTATTCCTTTTTTCTTCAGGCTTTCTACCTGGTCTCTCATTAAAGCAATTAAAGGGCTTATAACAAGGCAAAGGCCTTCTTTAGAAAGTGCCGGTATCTGAAAGCAAATAGATTTTCCAGCACCTGTTGGCAACAACGCAAGGGTATCTTTTCCATCTAAAACGGAATTTATAATTTCCTGCTGAAGCGGCCGAAATGCATCATAGCCCCAATAATTTTTTAATAGATCAATAGAGTTCACCTTTTAATATTACAGAATTTTCAAGATATATCTTTGCATGATGGAGTTAACTTTTAGTTTAAATGAAATTGAGAACTCAGCAAAACAATTTATTGCATATTTAAAGGACAAAAAAGTGGTGGCTTTCTCAGGTAGCCTGGGAGCAGGGAAAACCACTTTCATAAAAGAACTCTGTAATCAACTAGGCGTTAAAGAAAATGTTACAAGCCCTACCTTCTCTATAATTAACCAATATAGAACTGTAAATAATTCAACTATTTTTCATATCGATCTTTATCGTGTAGAAGATGAGGAAGAGGCGATAAATGCCGGAGTTGAAGAAAGTATTTATAGTGGCGATGTGTGTTTTATTGAATGGCCGGAAAAATTATTTTCCATTTTACCTGAAGATACTGTGGATGTATTTATGGAGCCGGTAAATGAATCCAAAAGAAAACTGGTGTGCAAATTTCCTCTCTAAAAATTCATTTTTAAATCTTAATTTCATCAGCAATCAACTGCCATGGCAACAACAAAACCTTTTGTATCCCCATCTTTTACCTATGAAACGATGGAAGAAACGCTTGATATAAAGCCGAAAGGCGCTGAATTATTTATTGGTATTCCTAAAGAAACTTCTTTTCAGGAAAACCGTGTAGCACTTTCACCGGATGCAGTATGTGTACTAACAAATAATGGCCATCGGGTGCTACTGGAAGCCAATGCAGGTGAAGGTGCCAGCTATTCTGATCATGATTACAGCGAGGCGGGTGCTAAAATTGTTCATACCAAAAAAGAGGTTTTTGAATGTGATATATTGGTAAAAAGCGCACCTGTAAGTGAACATGAAGTGCCATTACTTCAACTCAACCAATTCATTATTTCTCCCATACATCTCGCAGTAATGAAGCAGGAAATTTTGGAAAAGATGATGGAGAAAAAAATAACTGCTTTAAGTTTTGAAAATTTAAAAGATGATAGCGGGCACAACCCTATTGTACGCAGCATGAGTGAAATTGCAGGTAGTGCTGTGATGCTTATTGCCGGTCAATATTTGAGCAATGCAAACAATGGCAAAGGAGTTTTGGTTGGCGGTATTGCAGGTATACCTCCAACAAAAGTTATCATTATAGGAGCCGGAATTGTTGGGGAGTATGCAGCCAGAACCGCATTGGCAATGGGAGCCAGTGTAAAAATATTTGATAATAGTATTTACCGTTTAAAAAGATTGCAAAACAATATAGGTGTACGTTTATATACATCTGTAATTGAGCCTACTATTTTAGCCAAGCAATTAAAAACATGTGATGTTGCGGTGGGTGCTTTGTCTTCTTCAGGAGGAAGAACGCCTGTTGTAGTTACAGAGCACATGGTTAGCAGGATGCGGCCCGGTACTGTGATCGTTGATGTAAGTATTGACCATGGCGGGTGTTTTGAAACTTCTGAGATCACCACTCATGAAAAACCTGTTTTTCGAAAATATGATGTTATACATTATTGCGTGCCTAATATACCCAGTGGTTTTGCACGTACTGCCTCACAATCTATCAGCAATGTATTAATGCCGCTTATGCTTGAAATGGCTGAGGATGGCGGGTATGAGAATATGGTATGGCATAAGATAAATATGCGCAGCGGCATTTATTTATTTAAAGGGGCACTTACTAATTTTCATTTGAGCCAACGGTTTGACTTAAAATATACTGACCTGAATTTACTGATAGCAAGCAGGAGGTAAATG
>JBBJOK010000192.1:0-5926 GCA_037721545.1 Chitinophagaceae bacterium | reverse complement strand
GTAAAAAACCTGATTAGTAAACACTGTTGTGTGTGGTACTTTTAGAGTACACCCCGGAGTTATTAAAACTTACCGGGGTTTTTTATTTGTGCAAGTTTTCATTAGTCTTAGATCAATCTAATTCTTTGAAATTTATAGTATCTTTCCGCTAATCAATCATCACCAAACACCAAACTACTTAACTGCTTATGGCCTATTCAAAGTATTATTTAGCGGCAACTAAAAAAACAGCCACGCCAATTGATAAAATAAAAGAGTCCTTTTTTAGATACACAGCTTTGTGTTTTGCTTTTTTAGCTGTTCTTATTCTATTCCGCATTTTCGAGTTTAGTTTTTTAGCATTTTCAGGTAAATTACCTGCAGGAGGATTTGGTCTTTTTTTTCAATCTATACTTTATGATTTAAAGCCCTGGTTGTTTGTAAGTGGATGCTTAATCATTCCTTACATTCTTGCAAGCCTGATTAGTAAACGATTTGCAGATATATTCTTTTATATAGTTATTGGTTTAATTCTGCTTTTATATATATCCCTTATTTCTTATTTCTCAATAGCGCTTATACCGCTAGGAGCTGATTTTTATGGTTATTCGTGGGCTGATATAAAAACTACTGCTAGGGCCTCGGGCTCGTTAAATTTAAAAACAATTTTGCCAATAATTTTAATGTTGGTAGCAGTAGTTTTTGTTCTAAAACTGTTACAAAAGATATCTTATAATAAAATAATCGTTTATGCATTTTCTATTATTTGTTTAGGCGCATTGTTTTTTATTACTATACCTTCTTTAATACCTAAAGCAGGAAATTATAAAAATGAGTTAGACTATCATGTTGTATCTAACAAGCTCGCTTATTTCGGATCAAAAACGTACCTAAATTTTAGGGATGATAATATCGCAACTGACCAGAGTGCTTTATACGCAGACGGTGCAACAGAAAATTTTGAGTATGTTAATCCTGCATTTCCCTTTTTAAGGAAGGAAATGAATAGCGATATTCTTAGCCCTTTTCTTACAAAAGATTCTATCAAACCTGATTTTGTTTTTGTAGTTATAGAAGGTTTGGGACGTGCATTTAGCGGCCCCAATACAGTTTTTGGCAGCTATACTCCTTTTTTAGATTCACTTAGTAAGAGCAGCTTGTACTGGGAGAACTTTACGAGCACCGCAGGCCGCACTTTTGCCATCCTGCCTTCATTATTGGGCTCACTGCCTTTTTATAAAAATGGATTTACTGATGTTGCTAAAATGCCCGATCACTTTTCCCTTTTCAATGTTTTAAAAAAGAACGCATATCATACTGCGTTTTATTATGGAGGTAAAACTGCCTTTGATAATATGCAAACTTTTCTTGAAAAGAATAATACAAATACTATAATAGGAAATGAACAATTTGAAAAAAGTTATACCCAGTTACCTTCCAAAGCAAATGGTTTTTCGTGGGGTTTTGGCGACGTTGAACTTTATGATCAAAGCATCAATATTATAAAAGCCTCGCCTTCACCCGCTGTACATTTATTATTAACTATTTCTACGCATGACCCGTTTTTAATCGCTAACCAGGCTATGTATGAAAAGCAAGCTGCTGAAAAAATAAATTCCTTAAACATTAACCAAGGGGTAAAAGAAACTCACCTGGGGTATTTAAAACAATACAGTACTATTTTATATGCTGATGATGCCCTTAGAAAATTTTTTGCTGATTATGCCACACTGCCTAAATTTAAGAATACAATTTTTATAATCACAGGTGATCATCAATTGCCAGAAATACCTATTGCGACAAGGTTAGCACGGTTTCATGTTCCGTTAATGATATATTCACCCCTTTTGAAAAGAGCTGCAAGTTTTAAAGGAATTTGTTCGCAATTTGATATAACACCCAGTTTATTAAATTATATGGGTAACAATTTTAAATTGCCCATACCCAAAGTAAGTCATTGGATGGGCAGTGGCCTGGATACTTCCCGAGATTTTAGGTCAGTGAAAAAATTTCCACTAATGAGAAATAAAAATGAACTTTTAGATTTTGTTTCCGATTCTTTTTTCTATTCTGAGGGGGAGCTTTTCAAAATTGCTTTTAATATGGATATAGAGAAAGTAAAAGATGATAAAAAAACTCAGGAAATAGCTTCGCAATTTCAATCCTATAAACAAAGAAATGCGTCCGCCATAGATAAACCATCGCTTTACCCTGATTCGCTTAGGATATATAAATAAAGATTTTATTATTGTTCACAATTTAAAATTTACCATTGGGAAATTTAAAAGATAATATAAAGTTTGCCAATGCAGGTATTCTTTATTTTTTTAAAACAGAAAAAAACGCCAGGATACAAGTTGGAGTGGCCGGTTGTATTTTATTGGCTGCCTGGTTTTTCAATATTTCCTCATTTGAGTGGTGTATAATATTGTTATGTATTGCACTTATTTTAAGCCTAGAAATGATAAACACTGCTCTTGAAAGAGTTTGTGCTGTAATCAGCCTTGAATATCATCCCATGGTGAAAATAATTAAAGATGTTGCAGCCGGTGCTGTTTGGTTATCAAGCATTATTGCAATTACTATAGGGTTTATTTTATTTGTTCCATACATCATAAACTGGTTAAAACTGTAGTACAAAGCTAAAAATGATTAAGTTATGAAGAGAATCATTATTACATTATTCCTTTGGCTTTGTTGGGGATTTGCAATCGGAACTTTTTTGTTATTAGGCCCTTTGCGTTCACTTATTAATTTTCAAAGAGAGAAGTCAGCCGCAGATAGTTCAGAAAGTATTACGGTAATTTTAGCCATCGTTATTCTGGCAATAGTAACTTTTGCCATTGCATTTTTATCTGCGAAAGCTTTAACAGTCAAAGCTTTAAATACACCAAAAAAAATCACCCTTTGGTTGGTACCTATATTTGCCGCTATTGCTGCTGTTTATATTTTTTTGAACCCCAATTTAGTTAATGCTGATAAGGTAGATAAAGTAGATGTTGTAAATACTACTTTTAGTGTTGGCCCATACCCTGAGCTGGAAAAAATGATGGAACTGAAACGAATGGGCCATACAGCAATTATTTCTTTGCTTCATCAGGCTGTGGTACCCTTTGAACCTCTTTTGATTGAAAAGGAAAGAAAAAATGCGGAAATAGCAGGGTTACAGTTTATTCATATTCCTTTTTTGCCCTGGATCAGTGATAACGAAAATTCAATTGATAGTCTTAGGAAGCTAGTTAAAAAGGCTTCAGGCAAATATTATATACATTGTTACCTTGGTGTAGACAGGATCACAGCCGCTACACGGATAATAAATCAGGAGGGTGAAGCCATGATGGGTGTGGGAACTAAAAATGGAGCCAAACTACTCAGGGATAAATTTGAAAGAGGGGTAGTAACAATTTTAGAAAAAGATGTTTATTTAGGACCGCAATTAACCAAAGAAGAATATTTTGACGTAATTGGGGAATTTGAGCAGGTTGTATCGCTCAGCGATGTTAAAAATCCCGAAGTAAAATCAAGGACGATTCAAGAAGAGAAATGGATTCGGCCTTTTAAAATACCTTTTAAAGTAATTGATGTAAATGCCAACACGTCTAAAGCCAGGATTACGGAAATAGTCAACGAGATAAAAACACTTCCTAAGCCTATTTATATCCATGGGTTTTTTAGTGATGATACTAAAATAATTTTGTTTAAAACTATTTACCTGGAATCTCTAAAATAAAATTGATCTAAATTATTAGAGATTATTTTTTGATTAATGTTCATTTAAAATTCTCATTTAAGATAGTAGAGATCATGGGAACATAATACTTCCAGAAAAAAGGAGTTTTATCTGTTTTTTCACTGGCAGCACTTAACGTGCGTTTAATTTTACCGATATATTTAAAACGGGCCAACCATTGCGATACAGGGTTATCAGCAAAATCCCCGCAAAAATAATAGAACTTGCAATCTATTGATCGTTCTATCGCTGCGGGAAATCGTTTTGGAATACCATTTTTTGCCAAAACAGAATCACCAAGCTTATTAGTTTTAATTTCATACCAGGATAAAATATTATTTTCCCGTGACGTACGAATGATATCAAACCAGTATGGATAATCAATATCATCTTTTACATTAAAACGGTTCATTGTACTTTCTTCGCTTTTAATATAGGGAAGCTCATATTCAAGGTGGGTATCTTTTTCCAGTATCTCAATCCTTCCGTTTTCATTTACAAAGGCAATCCCTGATTTTTTAAAAGGCCACACATTTGCATGTTGCTTTACATATCCATTTTTTAACCAATAGGGTAATTCTTTATTTATGTTAGTATCCAGGTCGTCGTAGTAGCGGCCCGCCCATCCCGTCCATTCAATACCAAATAAGGATTTAAATTCATTCCTGATATTTTTAGGTGTGGGCGTTGCAATATCATTGAATTCAGAAAGTATTAATTTTTTACTTTTCTTTAAAGCTTTAAGAAGATGTAAATCCTGAGTAGACATACCTCCATAAATTAGCGATGAATGCTCGAGAATATTTTTGCCCTCCCACTCATTAGAATATATGCCATAGGTATCAGTAAAATATGCCATGTCCACTTTGCCGGCAAAACTGTCTATTTGAGGTAAGGAATATTGTTCCAACCCTTTTACTTCAAATTTCTTTTTAGTTTTTGGAAAAAAACCCAGGTAGTCTGAATTGGCCTCATAAAATTCCTTATCTATTTTTGAAATTCGTTGATTGGTTAAAATCCAATTAAAAGAAATATGTTCCCGTAGGTTTGGTAATAAAACGGTTTTATCAACAATGGCGATATTTAATGGCCGTAATGGAGTAAAAAGCCATGCCAGCCATAAACACAAAGGTGTAAGCAACAAAAGCCATACAACAATCCAAAATTTTCTGATACGCATTTAAAAAAACATTTCTAAACCTGTACTAAAACTAATATTATCTCTGAAAAGATTTAACCTGTATTCATCTTTTCTGTAACCTAACGTAGAACTTAAAAGAAATCTTTTAAAGATTTTTTGTTGAAAACCCAGGTTTATTTTTTTTGATTTTAAATTCTCTTTTTCTAAAACAGGTGCGTTTCTAATAAATTCATTAGGTGATAAGCCTGATCCCAGGGTAAGCGTTAGATAATTATCAGCATCTGCAAAATAATACCTCGTTAAATAAGCAAAGGAAAGTGAGTTTCCTGTTTTGCCAGGTATGAAACTTGGCCGTAAAGAAAGCCAGTAATTGCTGATATACTTGCTAAGAGAGCCTACATATATTATCGTTGCGTCTGTGAATTTTAAATAACGAATGCCAATTTCCGCCTCCCAACTTTTTGGAAGGTTCCGGTATAAGGAAAAACCAAATCTGAAATCAGGAAATATGTCATCTTTTGAATACCCAACATTAAAATAGGAGTACATATTTTTTGTTACCTTGGGGTACATATCTATTTCATATTGTGTGCCGGGCTTATTAAAACGATTGGCAAAATTTATCCGGCCAATTACCGTTCCAAGGTATTTTGTTTTTCTGGAAAAAAAAGGAGAGGCCATATGCCATGGAGTAAATGTTGTGCTGAAATTTTCATACTCATATACTGCTCCTATTTTATTAATCCTTGTTTCCCGTTTTACAGTTTCCAGGGCAGATATAGCTTTTTCATTTTTCGGATTTATTTTTAATAGGATCTGTAAGGTGCTATCTGCTTGTTTGTAATTCTTTAAATTAGATAGTGCACGAGCTTTCTTTAATAAGAAGTCTTCTGAGCGGGGGTTTAAATCTTTTAAAGCTTTATTAGAAATTTCCAAAGCAGCATTATAATTATCCGACCATAGCTCCACATCAATCAATGCATTGGTTGCATCCTCATTTTTATCAGAATAGGATAGTACCTGATTTAATTCTATCCGGGCAGAATCATATTTGCTATCCCATGAATAGGTTCTTG
>JBBJOK010000191.1:2165-5952 GCA_037721545.1 Chitinophagaceae bacterium | reverse complement strand
CTAGTTTATTATTAAAACAGCATTTATTATATGAACAAAACAATCATTAATCATCCTGACAGAGATCCTTCATTTGTAACTGGTGCTTATTCTGACGGTCTGGTGGTAGATGGATTTCTTTTTGTGAGCGGTCAGGCGGCTGTTGATTTTACCACATCGAAGTTTGTTTTAGGACCGATAGAAGAAGAAACACATAGAACACTTAAGAATATAAAAGCAATTCTTGAAGCTGCCGGTGCTTCGATGGAACATGTAATAAAATGTACTGTGCACCTGGCGGACATTAATGAATTTGATCGTTACAACAAAGTATATGCAGAATATTTTCCCGGAATAAAACCGGTTAGAACTACAGTACAATCAGTATTAGCTGAAGGAATTAAAGTAGAGATAGACTGTATTGTAAAATTGATTTGATTGATCACCTTATGCAGAATAATAACATTCACCCTTGCAACATTACAGCAGGCGTTGTAGGATTGGGATTAATGGGAACCAGTATCATTGTGTCTCTATTGATTGCAGGGCATAAAGTGACAGGCATTGCTCCCCTTCCCGAGGATATGTCGCTGGCGCCGGGGCGTATCAGAAAACACCTGGAGCATTGTGAAAAATCGGGCTTATTATTTCAACCCCTGGATACATACCTGGATCAACTCACACTATCCGAAGATTATAACGAACTTATATCCTGCAATCTGGTGTTGGAATGCGTAATAGAAATACAAGAGATCAAAGCATTGGTATATGAAAAAATAGAGGCTATAGTTAAGCCCACTTGTGTAATTGCCAGCAATACATCTGCTATACCTATTAGCGATTTACAAAAACTTGTTGAACGTCCAGAACGGTTTCTTGGAATACATTGGGCAGAGCCTTCTTATTTAACCAGGTTCATGGAAATTACCTGTGGTAATAAGACGGTGAATGAATATGCAGACTGGATATTTCAATTAGCATACCACTGGGGAAAAGAGCCTACTGTACTTAGAAAAGATATAAGAGGGTTTGTTACCAATCGTTTGATGTATGCGGTATATAGAGAGGGATTGAATCTGGCAGAAAAGGGAGAAGCCACACTTGAAGATATTGATAAAGCCTTCCATTACGATGCCGGTTCGTGGATGACGCTGATGGGTATATTTAGAAGAATGGATTTTCTTGGTTTGAAAGATTATGAAGAAATATTCAAAAATACTTTTCCTGTTTTGTGCAACGATAAGAATGTTCCCGCATTGATGCAGGAAATTGTTGATAAGAAATTAAGGGGGACACAAAGTTTAAAAGGGCTTTATAACTACAGTAATCTTGAAGCAGAAAAACTGGAGAAAGCTTTTGCTTTATTTAATGAAGATATGTATCAATTGGCAGCATTGTACCCTTCAGCAGATACTAATGCATCGTTTTTCCCACCTGAAAAAGTAACAATAGAAGATTAAATAATACCAAATGCCAGGGTTTAAATCATATATCTATCCTCTTACCATAATAGGCATTCTATTTTTTGTTTTTGGATTTTTAACCTGGATCAATGGAATACTCATTCCTTATTTTCAAATCTGCCTACAGTTGACAAACGCACAGGCATCACTGGTAGCCTTTGCTTCTTATATTGCTTATTTCGTAATGGCCTTACCATCTGCGTGGATTCTTAAATACACTGGTTATAAAAAAGGAATGGCTGTAGGGTTGGTAATGATGGCTGTGGGAACAATAATATTCATACCGGCTGCGTATGCCCGTACCTATTCTATATTCTTAACTGGTTTATTTATTACAGGTGCCGGTGTAACATTATTGCAAACTGCGGTCAATCCTTATGTGGCAATTATCGGGCCTATTGAAAGTACAGCGCAACGAATAGGTTTTATGGGCCTTGCCAATAAGATTGCAGGTATAATAAGCACTGCACTATTAGGGTCGATATTTTTATTTAATGCAGATAATATAATTGCGGACGTTAAGAAAGCAGGTACAATAGAGCGATCCAGAATATTAGATGCGTATGCATTGAAAATTGTAGATCCTTATCTGGTAATAACGATTTTTCTTGTATTACTGGCCGTGTTTATTTACTTCTCCCGATTGCCTGAAATTAATGAAACGCAGAAAGAGAATGGAGAGGAAAAGTCCGGTGGTGTTGTTCACAAACAAAGTATTTTTCATTATCCTTATCTTTTATTTGGAGTAATAAGCCTCTTTCTATCTGCAGCTTGTGAAGGGATCCCGATTGATGGAATAATTTTATACAGCAGATCATTGGGCATACCTATCGAAGAAGCAAGGCATTTTACTCAATATACATTATATGCAATGCTACTTGGCTACCTTGCCAGTACCGTACTTATTCCTAAATATCTTTCTCAGCATAAGGCTTTACAATGGTGCGCTATTTTAGGACTTTTATTCACAATAGCATCTTACGTCAATACAGGAATAGTTTCCATATATTTTTTAATCTTAACTGGATTTGGTGCAGCGGTAATGTGGGGAACCATCTGGGGATTATCCATAAGAGAGTTGGGCACACACACGAAAACAGGTTCAGCAATGTTGCTAATGTCAGTTGTAGGAGGAGGCATATTTCCACTGATCTTTGGTAAATTAATTGATGTCAATCCCATAAATCCACAAAATGCTGTTCTATTACTAATACCCTGTTATTTGGTAGTGCTGCTTTTTTCTACATGGGGCTACAGGCTTGAAAGTTGGAAATCATCCTCCTCAAAGCTTAAAATTTTATCCTAACACTTATACGCCAAAACAATTTTTGAATGGAAAATAAACGCTACCAAACATCTGCATCGTTGCTGGAGAGAGCAAAAAAAGTTTTAGCAGGTGGCGTGTCTTCCGAATTTCGAAAATATAATCACCCGCATGCTATTTTTTATAAGGAGGGTAAGGGAAGCAGGATAGAAGATGTTGATGGAAACGAATATCTTGATTTTACACTTAGCCAGGGACCTTTAATCCTGGGTCACTCACACCCAAAAGTATTAAAAGCAATAAATGATTATTCAGAAAAGGGACAACTCTTTGCGGGTCAGCATATCAGGGAAATTGAATTGGCTGAAAAGCTTAGCTCCCTTATTCCTTCGGCGGAATTAATGCGGTTTTGTCTCGATGGTTCTGAAGCGGTTCACACTGCAATCCGCGTGGCCAGGGCCAAAACGGGCAAGCCAAAATTCCTTCGTTTTGAAGGGCATTATCACGGGTGGCTTGATAATGTTTGTTGGGGATTATCAACACCCTCCGTGCAAGCTTTAGGAAGCCGCGAAAATCCTAATGTATATCCCTGGACTGAAGGTTTACCCAATAGTATAAAAGAAGAGTTCATCATCTTACCATGGAATGACCTTGAATTGTTGAAAAAAACCGTGTCTGAAAAACATAGTGAAATAGCCGCTATTATCACTGAACCAATAATGTGCAACAATGGTTGTATTCTTCCTGCTGAGGGTTATCTGGAAGGCATGCGTGAAATTTGTAACGAATACAATATTGCACTCATTTTTGATGAAGTTATCACCGGCTTTAGGGTTTCGATTGGCGGCGCCCAGCAACATTTTAATATCATACCTGATCTTTCTATTTTTGCCAAGGCCATGGGTAGCGGGTATCCAATCAGTGCCATTGCCGGAAGGAAACAATGGATGGATGTAATTGAAGATGGAAAAGTAATTCATGCAGGTACTATGAACTCAGGCAATTCTACCGTTGCGGCGGCCCTTGCAACCATAGAAGTATTGGAAGCTGAGGCACCACATGAGCGGTTATATTCGCTGGG
>JBBJOK010000191.1:0-2065 GCA_037721545.1 Chitinophagaceae bacterium | reverse complement strand
GTGTTAATTGCAGGCGATTGTAAAACCGCAAACACGGTTGCCATTTGTTTGCTGCTTGCACGGCAGCATGTTGTCATATTCACGCAGGATATTTTGCGAACACATGAGTGCCTTGACATACATGCTGAGGATATAAGAAATGCCTGGGGTATTGTAGTAGATAAAGCGTATGTTACTGTAACAGATAAACTTGATAAAGAAAAAAATTATTCATTAGCAATCGCAGTTACTGCTGAGAGTTTATCAGAAAAAAAAGAGTTGATAGAATTGTTTGAAAATGTTCTTTCTTCAGATAAGGTGATTGCAGTAAATAGCGAAAGCATCGGATTAAGTGAACTACAAAAGTTTTGCAGGCATCCTGAAAGAATTATAGGAGCAAATTGGGTAGAACCGGCACACACAACATATTTTCTTGAGATCATTAGTAATAACAATAATGATAAAAAGCTGGTTGAAGATTTTTTTTACCTGGCTAAACAACATTGGAAAAAAGACCCCTACCTAATAAATGGAGATCGTGGTATCCGTGCCCGCCTGATGTGTGCTCTTATTCGCGAAGCATTTTACCTGGTGGAAAACGGTTACGTTTCATTTGAAGACATTGACAGGGCTTGTCGTAATGATGCCGGGTATTACCTTCCCTTCGCAGGAAATTTCAGGTATATGGATCTTATGGGGGCCTACATCTATGGTATAGTAATGAAGGACATGAACCCTGATCTTACCAGACAGAATCATGTGCCGGCTTTTTTTAAAGACATGATGCAGAATGGTTGGCTTGGCATGAAAAACAATCGTGGATTTTATAACTATACTAATGGAGAAGTTGAAAGTTGGAACGAGTTGTCAGGAAAATTCAGCTACCAGACCAAGGCTATTGTTGACAAATACAATTCTGTTATGTAATTATATTGTTTGAAAAAGTAGAGCAGTAATATTTCTAGAATTTACAATCTTTTATGAGCATGACATTTATAATAGATGCACATCTTGATCTTGCTATGAATGCAATAGAATGGAACCGTGATCTTTCCCGGCCTCTGCACGAGATCAGGCAACGTGAAATGCACATGAAAGACAAACCAGATAGGGGAAAAGGTACCGTTTGCCTTCCTGAACTTAGAAAAGGAAAAGTCGGTTTGGTAGTTGCCACACAACTTTCCCGGTTTGCACCTTATGGCAGTTCATTCCCGGGCTGGAACTCTCAGCAACAAGCCTGGGCAATGACGCAAGCACAACTTGCATGGTACAGGGAGATGGAAGCCTGTGGAGAGATGATCCAGATAGTCGATATAGCTCAACTTGAAGCACACCTGGCATTATGGAATGATGTTTCCATTCCCGATCATACCAAACCTATTGGATATATTTTAAGTCTGGAAGGTGCTGACTCGCTTGTGAATATCTCTTATTTGCATAAGGCTTATGAATATGGTCTGCGTGTTGTTGGCCTTTCACATTTTGGGCCGGGTTGTTATGCACCCGGAACAAAAACTGAAGGTCCCATTACTCCGGGAGGGATAGAATTGCTCAAAGAAATGAGCAGTTTAAATCTTATACTTGACGTAACCCATCTTACCGATGAAGGCTTTTATCAGGCACTTGATATTTATCAAGGACCAGTATGGGCAAGCCACCAGAATGTTAGAAAAATTGTACCTACCCAACGGCAACTTACCGATGATCAAATTAAACAACTCATACAACGTAATGCAGTCATCGGCGGTATGCTTGATTGCTGGGCGATGGATATTAGATTCATTGACAAAATATCAGACCCCTGGCAATTAAACATCAGGCTCGAAAACCTGGTTGATCATTGGGATCATATTTGCCAGATTGCAGGTAATAGCAGGCATGTTGCTATAGGCAGCGACCTGGATGGTATTTTTGGAACCGAGCAATCTCCGTGGGATCTCAATTCTGTAGCTGATCTTCAGAAATACAAAGAAATCCTTTCCCGCCGGGGATACAATGAAGAAGACATTCAGAATGTTTTCCATAAGAATTGGATCCGGTTTCTTCACAATGCCTGGAAATAAAAAATTACCCGGAAGGTAGTTTT
>JBBJOK010000190.1:0-5971 GCA_037721545.1 Chitinophagaceae bacterium | reverse complement strand
TAGACTTTATTTTACCTGGCCAATTGGGTTTTTCATTATTAAGCGCCGGCGTATTCGGCGTAGCATTCATGTTCTATAGCTTACGAAACACTTTGGTTTTAAAACGCTTTTTTGCCACACCAATCAAAAGATCATATATCGTTTTAGGAGAAGCTTTAAGCAGGGTGCTGTTTCAATTACTGACAGCTGTTATAATTATTTCATTAGGCTATTACCTTTTTGGATTTACCCTTGTTAATGGCATGCAAACGTTTTTAGAATTAATGGTATTAAGCTTTATTGGCTTACTCGTGTTTATGGGATTTGGGTTTATCGTAAGTGGGCTTGCAACAAGTGATAGCAGCATTCCTCCCTTTGCAAACCTTATCACACTTCCACAATTTTTGTTGGCAGGTACTTTTTTTCCTATTGATCGATTTCCCGGGTGGCTCCAGGTTATTGCGAAGGTATTGCCTCTTACGCATTTAAATACAGCAATGAGAAGCGTTGCTTTTGAAGGAGTTCATCTTTGGGATGTAAGAATGGAAATCGGTATTCTATTATTATGGGGAGTGGTGGCTTATGCAATAGCAATAAAAGTTTTCAGGTGGGAGTAATAGTAATTTTTATGAGCTGTTGGCCCTTACTACTCCACCCAAAACATTACCGCAAAATCTTCAGCGGGGTATTCGTTTCCATGCCTCAGCCCGTTATCAGTACAATAATCTTTGAATTATTTTTTCTATGCAACGAACGGCAATAATTGATTGTCAGCATTGAAGCAACCATATGGATTATTACAAACTGGTAAAAGATACTCTTAAGTGTAAGCCGGAAGCCCAGCGTCAATTATATGAGCACTTTGCACAGCAAATGCTTGGCGTATGTTTTCGGTATACCAAAAGTATTGCCGATGCTGAAGATATTTTGCAGGAAGGTTTTGTAAAAGTGTTTAAGCATTTACATCAATATAATTTTGAAGGTGAGCTTGGCGCATGGATAAGAAAAGTAATGGTTAATACTGCACTTAATTATCTCAAAAAAAATAAAAGATATCAATATGATCTGTCATTTGAGGAACTTGTTTTGCACCCGGTTTCAGCAGATGATCCAGTAGTGAAACTACACGCTAAGGAACTTGCAGAACTGATAAGGCAGTTACCAACAGGCTTTCAAACTATTTTTAATCTTCATGCGGTTGAAGGGTACTCTCACGTAGAAATTGCAGCAATGTTAGGTATTACTGATGGCACCTCCAGGTCGCAATATGCAAGGGCAAGAACATTGCTTATTGAATGGATACAAAAATTCTCATTAGAAATAAAACCGGAGAACTATGCGAGAAAATGAATTTGAAAAACAGGTACAGCAAAAAATGGATGAGCTAAAATTACATCCGTCCGACGCTGTATGGCAAAAAATAGAACCTCAGATCAAAAAAGAAAAACGACGCAGGTTGATTCTGATTCTTTTACCTGTACTGTTTATTATTTCCTTGTACGGAGGCTACCTTTTATTGAGCAACAATAATTTAACCGGTAAAAATGAGCAGCCGGCAAATAACGCTGTTGCAAAAAATAATATTACTAACAAAACGAAACCCTATTTTGATTCCGGTAAAAATAATAAACCTATTACGAAAAATAAAAACAAAATTACTAATCGTACCAGCGTTGCTGAAACTACTATAATTACTAAGACCAGTGCTGAAAAAAACAACCATCATCAAAAAATTGGTCCGGTAGGTAAGTTAAAAATCAGCAGTAACTATGAGATAGCTACTAATTCGGAAAAAGATACATCTCTTACTTTTAGAAACATAAGTGATACAACAAGAAATATTATTCCAAATGAAAAAGTAAACAATCCTCAAATACAAAATCCTCAACAGGAAATAATAACCGTAGGGCAAGATAAGCCTGATACTAACTTTGATCAAACAGATAAATCATCTGAAAATGTAATTGCTGAGATAAATAATAAGGAGAAAGAGAAATCAGAAATTAATATTGATACTTCAACAAAGAAAATAACAGGAACAATAAAATATCCGTGGAATTGGGGATTTTCTTTTTCAGCAGGTGTATCTGGTGTAACAGGAATAGGAGGTATTGTGTTTGGAGATGATCAAAAAAGTATCTTAGATTATTCTTCACCTCAAAATTTGTCCGGTTCATCTGCTTCTAATCCAACTTTTAAACCGTCAGCAATAAAATCTTCTATAGCCTTTATCACCAAATTATCTGCACAAAAAAATATTTCACGCAAAATAATATTTGTTACCGGTCTTAATTATAAATTATTAAGTACTACAAACAGGGTGGGAACAGACAGTGCCGCTTATTTTAGGTCAAACAGTACTACAGGTGTTCATCATAATTTCTTCCATTATATTGAATTACCTGTGGGGTTTACATTTCAAATAGGTAATGCTGTAAAAACATCGCTCTATTGGAATATAGGATTTTCTGTTGCGCAATTAATAAGCAGCAATGCTTTACAATTTAATAGGGCTACCGGTTTATATTTTCATGATAATTCTCTATTTAATAAAACACAATTAGGCTTTATCACATCATTTGATGTTGCATTAGTTTCAAAACAAAAACGATCACTTTTAATCGGGCCTTATCTTAATTATAGCATTTCTAAAATTGCTGATCAGGGATATAACAAACATCATTTTACTTTTATAGGGTTACGGACACAATTTATTTTTAGAAAAAAATAGCTGTCGTGCCACGTTTTTACTACAAGGGTTGTCAATCTCCAAACAATCTATAAATAAAAAAATAATTCAAGCGTAAAAGTGAGTTTCATGAAAAAAATAATTTCAATTTTACCCGTCTGTGCTATTTCAATTTTAATTTTCAGCTTTGATAAAGGAGTTAACAATAATCAAACAATAAATCCCTTTCTTGGAGACATTAGCTTTGTAAGCAAGTTTGGGCATCCGCCAAATAAAAATACTGATGAGAACTTGCGTATTAAAACACATCTTGAGTATGTAGAAACACGGTTGCGCAAAAAAGATATTTCACACCTGACTGAGCAATTAAAAGAAAAACGCTTACAATTACTTAATCTGCTGCGCAAGTATTCGCAAGCAGGTGTTTTTCCTCGTAACTATGACTATGAAGAATGTCGTAAACCTTGCTTTATTGATAAGGATAAAAGAATTTGCGCTGTAGGATATTTAATTGAAAAAACTACCGGCAGACAAACTGCTGAAAATATTAATAATAAACATAAAAGCGATGAGCTTTCAGCAATGAATGATAAAACTGTACAAAACTGGATAAAACATAGCGGACTTACCAAAGAAGAGTGTGCTATGATACAGCCTATGTATGGCCCAGCACCTGTTTACACTTACAATCATATTTCTGCGAGATATGGAATTTCATCTTCAACATTGGGTGGTATTAATCTTTCCTTGAATGCAATAAATGCAATTCAAATAGCAAAGGGTAAAGGTGGTAAGGCAATTTCAAAAATTGGCTTAATTACAGGGGCCGGACAAGTTGTTTTAGGCATTACAAATTTTTCTAAAAATGCTCCTCCAACATGGAACCGTAATACAAGAAATGAAAGCCAAAGAATACTCTCAATGCTAAACATAAGTATTGGAACATCAACAATGTTATTAAGTGGATGGAATCTGATTGCAAAGAAAAAAGCAAAAGATAAAATAACAACATGGAACATTTATAGCTATCCGGATCGGAATAAAATGATTGTGGGATTAAACCTTACAAGAAAATTATAATGCCTTCAGTTTAATCTGATGAATTTTAATTTTCTTTTTAATTCTGAAATTTTTTATGCAACGCTTTAAAAAAGGTAATTTTCAATCCTAAAATAATGTACCATGAAAAAGTATTTTACCATAAAGATTTTTGCCGCCTTTATTTTTATTTTGTTATTTAATGGCTGTGTTAAAGATAGTTGCCAAAACACTTACAATTATTCCTATTACATCCCGGTTTATAAAACATCTGCAGAAGTAAGAGCCAACATTAAAAGTAACCCTGCCACTGAAATAAAAAATCCGGGTAAAATTTTTATTCTCGGCAATTATATTTTCTTAAATGAAATTAATAAAGGCATTCATATAATTGATAACAGCAATCCATCAGCCCCGGTTAATGCTGCCTTTATTGATATTCCCGGCAATGTGGATATTGCTGTAAAGGGAAATATTTTATTCGCCGATTTATATACCGACCTTGTAGCGCTGGATATTTCCAATCCATTAAATGTTATAAAAACTAAAATAATTGATGGCGTTTTTCCACATCGCTATTATGGCTCGGGGTTTATGGCAGACAACACTAAAATTATTACCGATTGGATAAAACGTGATACAACAGTTGTGCATGAGTGCAGCAGCACAGGATGGACTAATACTAACAGAGATTTTTTATTTGCAATGAATGCCGCCGATGCAACAAAAAGTGCAGGCTCAGCAACAATAGGTATTGCCGGCTCTATGGCACGGTTTGCTTTAATGAATAATTATCTTTATACTGTAAGCAATACTGATCTCAATGCTTTTAATATCAGCAATACCAGCAATCCTGCCTTTGCAAATAAAACAGCTGTTGGTTTAAATATAGAAACCATTTACCCTTTTAAAAATAATTTATTCATCGGCTCTGCTAACGGAATGTTTATTTACAACATGCAATCTTCACCTGCTAATCCTGTCAAGGTTGGTGAGTTTGCTCATGCCCGTGCATGTGATCCCGTAATTGCAGATGATAATTATGCTTACGTAACGCTGCGTACAGGCACTGCTTGCAGGGGAAGTAATAATCAGATGGATATTATTCGCTTAAACAATCTTACCAACGCAGCACTGGCTAAAACTTACCAGTTTACAAATCCACACGGTTTATCAAAAGATGGGATACTGTTATTTATTTGCGATGGCACTCAGGGTTTAAAATTGTATGACGCTTCTGATGTAATGAATTTAAAATTGATTAAACAAATAAGTGGCATGGAAACTTACGATGTAATTGCGTACAACAATATTGCATTTGTGGTGGCTAAAGATGGATTATATCAGTACGATTATTCCGATCTAAATAATATTCGTTTATTGAGCAAAATGGGAATTACAAAATAATTTGTATGGGCTGCAAACGAATTTTAATTTATATAATTACTACACTTATTGCTGCAACAGCTACGGCGCAAAAAAGAAAATTAAAATTTAATTCATTTAACTCAGCAGGCATTGTAGCGGGTGAAAATGGCGTGTATCCTGTAATTGAGAGCATTAATGGATTTCAGGAAAGGGATTGGTTTACAGGTATCGGCATTGGAATTGATTATTATCCCAACCTGAGAAGCGTACCTCTTTTTATCGACGTAAGAAAAAATATTTATAAAAACTTTTTTATAAATATTGATGCAGGATATAATTTTCCGTGGGTTGAGGAAAAATATAAAATAACTGAGATTAGTAAATTTTATGGAGGGTTATTTTATGAATTAAATGCAGGATATAAAATAATTTTTAAAAAATGTCCTGATTTTATTGTAGAGGCTGGCTACTCTTATAAAAATTTAAAAGAAACCAGAGACTATATCACATACGAAGAAATTTTTAATTATAAAATGAGGCGAATTATTATAAAGATTGGTATTGTACTTTAAGATGTAATAAATTTTAAATTTCTTTTTATTCCCAGATACTTACTCCTTTTCAAAGGTGAGTCTTTAAATATCACTTTAAAAGATTCTTCCGTTACTTCTTCCCAATCTGTAGTTGTAAAATTTAAAATTTGTGGTACCGGTGTAAATGCTGATTCCTGTGTTGGTTTTGAAAATTTATTCCAGGGGCATACATCCTGGCAAATATCGCAGCCAAACATTTTATTAGCGAATTGTCCCTTCATTTTATCAGGTATCAGCATGTCTTTCAATTCTATCGTAAAATAAGAAATGCATTTGCTTCCATCTATAACTTTATCATTTAAAA
>JBBJOK010000189.1:1289-5988 GCA_037721545.1 Chitinophagaceae bacterium | reverse complement strand
AAATGCAGAATTACGAATTGATGGTGATTTTTACTCCAGTGCTTTCTGAAGAGGACTACCGTTCTGCTCAGAAAAAATTTGCTTCCCTTGTTACTGATAACAGTGGAGAAGTATTGCACGAAAACCCATGGGGACTAAAATCACTGGCGTATCCCATTCAGAAAAAAACCACTGGTTTGTACTGGGTAATGGAATACAAAGCGCCATCCGACTTCAATGAGAAGCTGAAAATCCAGCTTTTGCGTGATGAATCAGTCCTCCGTCACATGTTTACTGCACTCGATAAATACGCCGTCGAGTACAATGCAAAAAAGAAAAGTGGTGTAAATTCAAGAACCGAAAAAGCGGAGGCATAACATGGCAAAACCAAACGAGATTAAATATCTTACAGCTGTAAAAGCTGAGAAGCGCCCTAAAAAATATTGTCGCTTTAAAAAAATGGGCATCCGTTATATTGATTATAAGGATGGTGATTTTTTGAAAAAATTTCTGAATGAGCAAGGTAAATTATTACCCCGCCGTTTAACAGGTAACTCACTAAAGTTTCAACGTAAAGTAGGCGACGCCGTAAAAAAAGCCCGCCAAATGGCTATATTGCCATATGTAACAGATTTAATGAAATAATACTCCCTTATCTCTTGCCTCCCAACATAGGGATCCAAAGGGAAAGATAAGATGAGGACAAAAAATAACTATGCAGGTAATATTAATACAGGACGTAAATAACTTAGGTGGTGCCAATGAATTGGTAAATGTAAAAAACGGTTATGCCCGTAATTACCTTATACCTTCAAAATTTGCTGTAGAGGCAAGCCCATCTAACCGTAAGCAATTAGAAGAGAAGCAAAAACAAATGGCTAAAAAAGAAGAAAAATTATTAGCTGAGCTTAACAGTGTAATAAGTGTTTTGCAATCATCTCCTTTAAAAATTGGCGCAAAAACCGGTACTACAAATAAAATTTTTGGAAGAGTAACTTCTGTTCAAATTGCCCGTGCTATCAAAGATCAGAAGGGTTATGAGATAGACCGCCGCCGTATAACCATTGTAGATGATGTAAAGGAATTAGGCAGCTATAAAGCTAAAATTGATTTTGGCAAAGGACAGGAAATTGATGTTGATTTTGAAGTAACAGCTGAATAAATAGTACCTACTAAATTATTAAGCCCTTCCCAAAATATGGGCAAGGGTTTTTTTATGCCTATTAATCATATTTTGGGCAAAAAATTCTTTTACAAATAAAAAAAATATTTTATCTTATTTGTAATAAAACAGTTTATCTTTGATGTCCCATTAATGAATTTAGAATGTTTATTGGCTGAGGTTTCTCAGTTTATTGTAGCTCCTAAGTCATTAAGTTTTATTTAATTTAAAAAAAGTTTTACAATGAACATTTACGTAGGAAATCTCAGTTGGCAAATGACCGACGACGATTTAAGCAGTTTATTCACTCAGTATGGTACAGTTACTAGTGCAAAAATTCTTAAAGAAAAAAACACAGGCAGAAGCAAAGGTTTTGGTTTTGTTGAAATGGAAGACGAGGAAGCGTCCAAGGCAGCAATCGCAGCTCTAAATGAAAGCGAAGTGCAAGGCCGTAAATTAATCGTTAATGAATCTCAACCACGTCCTGAAGGCGAAGGCGGCTACAAGAAGAGTGGCGGCGGTGGTTATGGCGGCGGTGGAGGTAGAAGCAGCGGCGGCGGTTATGGCGGCGGCGGCGGCAGAAGTAGCGGCGGCGGTTATGGCGGTGGCGGCGGTAGAAGCAGCGGCGGCGGTTATGGCGGCGGCGGTAGAAGCAGCGGCGGCGGCGGCGGAAGAAGCGGCGGTAATGGCGGCGGCGGTGGATATAATAAAGATTATTAATACTCACACAACCTCAGCAATATTTAAATCCTTTCCATTTATGGAGAGGATTTTTTATTAAACTAACTTTAAGTGGTATAACTCTAAATTAATAAATGGAAGAAACTCATAATTATGAAAAAGTGCTACCGTGGATGTCGCCTGTAATTGCGGGTACAATGAAATGGGGAGCATGGGGAGCTAAGTTTTCAACCAAAGATTATTTATTAATGATTCAAAGCTGCCTTGAGCATAATATATCCACTTTTGACCATGCAGATATTTATGGCCACTACACCGTAGAAGAAGAATTTGGACAGGCACTACTGCTGGATACTTCAATCAGAAAAAAAATACAACTTATAACAAAGTGCGGTATTCAAATGCTATCACCCAACCGGCCTGAACATAAGATTAAATCTTACAATACCAGTAAACAATACATCATCACTTCTGTGGAAAATTCTTTAAAAAATTTTAATACAGATTATATCGATCTTCTGTTAATACATAGGCCAGATCCTTTAATGGAACCGGTTGAAATAGCCGAAGCATTTACTATTCTTAAACAACAGGGAAAAGTTTTACAATTCGGAGTTTCTAATTTTACCCCTTCACAGATTGACATGATTCATACTCTATTCCCGCTGGTGGCTAACCAGGTAGAAATCTCTATTTTGAAACTGGATTCATTTACAGATGGCACATTAGACTATTGTCAAAAACAAAAAATAATTCCAATGGCCTGGGCACCTTTAGGAGGAGGAAATATTTTTAATGCTGAGGACGAAAGATCTAAACGGGTAATCGCCGTATCACAATTACTTTCAGAAAAATACAATGTACTGCCCGAACAGATACTCCTGGCATGGCTTTTAAAACATCCTTCTAATATAAAACCCGTATTAGGTACCGCTAAACACGAGAGAATCAAACTTGCATTGGAAGCAACCAAAATAAATTTGCTCAGAGAAGACTGGTTTGTACTTTGGCGTGCATCTACGGGGGATGAAGTAGCATAATGATGAATCAACTTATTTCCATCTTTTCTAATTTAATATTATTGATTCTTACATCTCCTTAATTTCTATATTTACAAAAAAAAATACATGCGTGATAAAATTAAAGTTGCAAACCCAATAGTGGAATTAGATGGGGATGAAATGACAAGGATCATTTGGAAATTTATTAAGAACAAGCTTATTCTGCCTTATGTAGAAGTTGATATAAAATACTTTGATCTAGGTGTTGAATACCGGGATGAAACAAATGACCAGGTAACGGTAGATGCTGCAAATGCTATTAAAGAATATGGTGTAGGTATAAAGTGTGCTACAATTACTCCTGATGAAGAACGGGTAAAAGAATTTAAGCTTAAGCAAATGTGGAAGAGCCCTAACGGAACCATCAGAAATATATTGGACGGTACTGTATTTCGTGAGCCTATCGTTATGCAAAATGTTCCCCGTTTGGTAACCAATTGGACAGCTCCGATAATTGTAGGCCGGCATGCCTTTGGAGATCAATACCGTGCAACCGACGTTATCATAAAAGGAAAAGGTAAATTGACAATGACATTTACTCCAGAAGGTGAAGGGGAGGCGCAAACATTTGAAGTTTATAATTTTAAAGGCGATGGTGTTGCTTTAAGTATGTATAATACTGATGAAAGTATAATGGGTTTTGCAAGAAGTTGTTTTAATATGGCACTTAGCAAAAAATGGCCATTATATCTTTCAACTAAAAATACTATTCTTAAAAAATATGATGGAAGATTTAAAGATATTTTTCAGGAAATATTCGAAAATGAATTTAAAAAAGATTTCGATACTGCAGGAATAGTTTACGAACATCGCCTTATAGATGATATGGTTGCAAGCGCATTAAAATGGCATGGTAATTTTGTTTGGGCATGTAAAAATTATGATGGCGACGTTCAAAGTGATACAGTAGCACAAGGGTTTGGCTCTTTAGGTTTAATGACTTCTGTTTTAATAACACCAGACGGTAAAACCATGGAAGCAGAAGCAGCACATGGCACCGTAACACGGCACTATAGGGAACACCAGGCAGGTAAGCCAACTTCTACAAACCCTATTGCTTCCATTTTTGCCTGGACAAGAGGTTTGGCATTTCGTGGTAAACTGGATAACAATCAGCCATTAATCGATTTTTGTGCGATGCTTGAAAAAGTTTGTATTGAAACAGTTGAAAGTGGGAAAATGACTAAAGACCTTGCGGTTACAATTCATGGCAATAAAGTAACCCATGGCACTGATTATTTATATACAGAAGAATTTTTAGAGGCTATTGATAATAATTTACAGAAGAAGAGCCAGTAATGGTTTTTAGTAAATTATAATTTTTTCTGTTTTTCTATAAAAGTTTTGCTTTGCAAATAACTTTTTACAAATTGAAATTTATTTTGGCATAAAAAATAATAAAACAAACTTTACATTTACATGTACAATATATCTGAAAAATTTAAAATTATGTCTAAAATTTTAGTTGTAGATGATGATCTTGATATTTTAGTGGTAATGGAAATATTACTTACCATGAAAGGGTTTGAAGTAGAGGTGACAGCTAAATGGGAAAATACTTTCGAAAAAATTGAAACTTTTAAACCCGAATTGATTTTATTAGATGTACTTATTTCGGGTAATGATGGAAGAACCATCTGCAAACAACTAAAGTCTCAGGAAGAAACAAAACATATCCCGATAATTATGTTTTCAGCACATCCGAGTGCAGCTGCTACCATCGCAGACTACGGGGCTAATGACTTTATTGCAAAACCTTTCGACGTAAACGATCTGCTGGCAAAGGTAAATGCTCAGTTAGCTTTAAAAAATTAAT
>JBBJOK010000189.1:0-1189 GCA_037721545.1 Chitinophagaceae bacterium | reverse complement strand
GAAATTTTTAAAAGCAACAGAAATTTTTTTGAAATTTTTCATACATGTTTTGTTTTAGTTTTTATAAATGATTGCTTACTATCTTACCCTAAATATAAAAGAATTAAATAAAAAGTAATTAAATTATCAATTGTATTTTACCAACAACCGAGCCAGAGTAATTTTAAATGCGTATCGTAATTATACATGATTTTAAAAGTGCAGGTTGTTTTAATTTTTTTTTGTTCACGTATATTTGTCTTATGTTATCTATAAGCAACAGGGGCAAACATATGCCTCCCTCACCAATAAGAAAATTAGTGCCCTATGCAGAAGCAGCTAAAAAAAGGGGTATTAAAGTTTTCCATTTAAATATTGGCCAGCCGGATATTGAAACGCCTCCGCAGATATTAGATGCTGTGCGGCATTCAGACTTTAAAGTGTTGGAATATAGCCATAGCGCAGGAAATGAAAGCTATAGAAAAAAACTTGTTGAGTATTATAAGAGGGTTGGTATAAACATAAATCATAATCAAATTATTGTGACTACCGGGGGAAGCGAGGCAATCTTATTTGGTTTTATGAGCTGCCTTGATGCAGGGGATGAAGTTATTATTCCTGAACCTTTTTATGCAAACTATAATGGATTTGCAGTAGCTGCAGATGTTGTTGTAAAACCCATAACCTCCATAATTGAAACAGGATTTGCATTGCCACCCATCGAAGATTTTGAAAAAGCGATTACTTCAAAAACAAAAGCAATTGTTATTTGCAATCCCAATAATCCTACTGGTTATTTATACAGTAAACAGGAAATGGAAACGCTTAAAGAGATCATCACCAAACATAATTTATATTTATTTGCTGACGAAGCATATCGTGAATTTTGTTATGAAGGAGAACATTTCAGCGCCATGCATTTAACAGGGGTTGATGATAATGTAATATTGATGGATACTATCAGTAAAAGATACAGTGCCTGTGGTGGAAGAGTTGGCGCTTTGGTTACAAAAAATAATGAAGTATTACAGGCAGTAATGAAATTTGCACAAGCAAGGTTAAGCCCACCAACATTCGCACAAATTTTAGGTGAGGCAGCAGTAGATCTCCCTTCAAACTATTTTGAGAAAATAAAAAACGAATATCAATTAAGAAGAGATACAATAGTGAAAAGATTAAATGCTATACCTGGTGTATTTTGTCCAAATCC
>JBBJOK010000188.1:0-6060 GCA_037721545.1 Chitinophagaceae bacterium | reverse complement strand
TGTAAGAAGGAAAATATCCAACTACATAAAACCCAAATGCAGGAGGAGCCTGGATCACAACGGGTGTACCCGGTGGTGGCGTGGGAGCTATAACAGGGGGCGGTGGTGATACGGGAGAATCTTTTTTACACGACTGGAACAACAGGATTACAGCGACAAATAATAATCTTAGATGTTGTAAAACTTTCATATTCTATATTAAAACTTTAAAATACAACAATGTATGTTAACAAAAAATAATATGGAGTGAAATATTTTATCATCGATAATTTATATGATAAAATTTATGGGAACCCAATTTGGTATCCTGGTTTTTAATCTTACAATTTTCATATCTGTTACAATAATAGATGGCTTTAATAAAATAAATTATTATGGACATTATTATACAATCACTTGGTTTTAAAGCAAGTGATAACTTGGAAACATTCATTCGGGAAAAGCTAAATAAGGTAGTGCTGGAAAGTGATAAAGTTATAAGAGCGAATGTTACATTGTATGCCGGCTCAGAATCAAACCCTGAAAATAATGTATGTGAGATACGGCTTGAAGTACCCGGCAACGATCACTTTGTAAAAAAGAACAGTGACATTTTTGAGAAAGCCATTACAGAATGTATTGTTGCCCTGCAAAAAATTATACGGAGAACTAAGGATAAGCAAATCACTAACAGGCATGTGGAGACTGAACTTCCGGAATGATCAGGCTTAATAAACTTTATTAGTTAAAACTTTCTTTTTCAAAGGAATGCTTAAGCGTAAGCTATAGGTATTAAAATTATCCCAGTTCGTTCGTGTTTTTGAGTAACTTGGCTGGGGTAGAGAAGTATAATCGAGATTTAAGTTTACCGGAAATCTGGCAATTTTATAAAGAGGTATCTGCACGCCCAACCCATATGTAAAATCTTCAATTTCACTATTGTTATCATCAGGCAAATTATTATTAAATACTTTTTCGTTATAATAGCCGGCACGAATAGATAATAAATTTAATATCATTATTTCTCCACCTAGTTTAATACCTGACCTATATTTCGAATTTAAAAGTTTTTGATATTCACTTTGTAATAAAATCTTTAAAGTCTTTACAGTATCTATAAAAATAGAATTTCCATAACTTGATTCAAAACTGGCTCCAAACCTGGTTATAACGGGTAAATCAAACTTAGAGTCTATACCCATTAATTTGGCCTTTATATTCGCATAATTGAAATTGCTTATGCTTGCTGCGATATTAACTGTATGTTTTTTTTTTAAAACCGGAAATTTCTTTATTACCCCAAAGTCTAAATAGAGAGACTGTGCTGCATTATCCTGGCCAGGCTCCCAAACGAAATAATTTGCATTTAATCCAACTAATAAGTTTTTGATAGGCTGAGAAGAAATAGTCAAAATATTCCTTTCTCTATAAGGTGTTTTATTTGCATTAGCAGCCTGCGTTTTTCCTAAATCAAAATGGAGCCGGCTAAGTGCAATCTGTAAATATTTGTTGAGTTTGTAGCCTGCGCCATAAAATGTGTAATATCCTTTTGTTAAATAATAACCCGGCGGAGTGTAGGACGCATTTATCTCTATATCTTTTATGGTTGCTACACCCGCCGGGTTAAAGTAAACACATGCCAGGTCGCCATCAACAGAAACATATCCTTTTCCCATAGCTTCAGCCCGGGCGCTTGGTTGCCTCCCAAAAAAAAATTCCGGCAAAAAACCTGGCAGATATTGCCCGAAAGAAATTATTGGGAGAACAAGGAAAAATAATAATAACAATTTCACGTTAAAAGATTAATTGCCAATAATTATTATCGTATTAATGTTACAGTGCCTTTTGACTTTCCCTCCCCATCCGAAGCGCTATATATATTCGAAGGACATCCTGGAATCTCAACTATCCAAGGAAACACTGCAGAACCTTGAGGTATTCCATTGAATTTCCCATCCCAAGAATAAGCCTCCCGAGTTGCTGGACCTTGAGAATAAAATACCACTTGCCCAAATCGATTATATACCCAAAATTTAGCACCAGGATAATCTTCAATATTTATTGGGTAAAAGAAATCATTAAGGCCATCTCCATTGGGAGTGAAAGCACTAGGTACATGAACTTTTCTAGGGTTATATAGAGATACAGTCTGTGTATTTGATGCACTGCACCCGTAATTTGTATTTGTTACAGTTAATGTATAGTAGTAATTAATCGCTGGTTGCGGAGGACCATTTGGCGGTGGGGGTGATTGTGCTGGGGGTAAAGAAATATAAGAAGGGTTAACATAAGGATTACTTATATAAGTACTGGGTGACCATAAATAAGTAAATGAAAGTGATTCTGCAGGATCAGAATATTGCAAATTATACAATCCAACCAATTGCTCGGAAGACGGCGAGCTACTGCAAGCATATATGTTAGTCGTTTTTGCCTCTACAGTCATTAATTGAACATAATAAATAATTATGTTGGATAATACACTTTGAGATGGGTTTGAAGTTTCATAACTGAACATTCTATATTGATAAATACCCGGCGAATTTTCGGTTTGAACATAATTTATGCTATTTGCTCCGGGAATATCGCTCCATGAGAATCCATTGTCTGTACTTCTTTGCCATTGATAAGCAGGATTTTGAAAAGGGATGGTTGAAGGCCAAGACGCATAGAGATTAACTGTGCCGTTATTACAAATATGTGCTCTATCTATTATACTTGAGGTTGAAAAAGACGCCGCAATAGGAGGATAACACGGAGCAAAAGAAATATCATCAATTACCATGTCATTTCCCTGATTGTCAGTGCTTCTTCGAGTATTTACAATAACTACTTGTACCGAAGTATTTCCTGGAGGGATATCAAACATAAAACCTACTTTTTGCCATTGAAAAGTTGGAAGCGTAACTGGTATTCTAATTGTTCCACTACTTTTTAAAAGATTCCCCGATAAATCGTAAATTTCAAATCGTATATTAGGGTCTTGCCCTCCGGTATTATTGTATAAATTACCAACCCATGCAGAAAATTCATATCTGAATGCTGTGGTTAATCCGCTAACTGTGGTTCGGTAAATTTCATTTCTTCCATCATTTGCATTCACCATTAAAAAATATCCATTAGCATTGCCAGTATGATCTTGAGGTATATTATGCCAAAGTGATCGACATAAATTTGAATTATTTACTACAGTATATTCGCCAGGGAGAAGCGAACAACTTGCATTATATTGATATGTAGTTGTTCCATTCGGAAGAGGAGGTCCAGGGTTATTACCACTGCCAAAATCAACAGCAATACCAGCCTGACCCAAACTACCATTGCAAAATTCGGATGGGCTTTCAGTATTATTGACTATAGTTATACTTTGTTGACTAGATTGACCACCTAAATCTTCACTTACATCTATACTTCCGCTACCATCTAAATATCCTTCCAATGTATTCCATTGTATCGTAACTGAATGTTTATCAGAATTTATAACACTTCCTCCAGTAACATTCCAGGTAACATTGGCATAATTTTCATATGTACTATTCCACGCATCCCATGTAACAGTATAAGTTTCCACAGATCCAGGTGAAACTGATGTATTACCAGAGATAGGACCAGCTATACAATTTATAGATAGTAAGGTAAAAAAGATGTGTAAAATGATTTTCATAACGTTTGTTTTTTTTATAATGATTATTATTTTTTGGGGACTTTTCTACCAATAAAAATCATCCCTACTTCTAATGCACCTTTTTGAGTGTTAGTCCGTGATGAAACATTTATATCATACGCCATATTCAAAAGAAAGTTATTAAATTTCATTCCCAATGTAGGTATTATGGCATTACCATTTAATGTACTCTTTCGAAATAAAACGCCAGAGCTTATTTTATAATTACTCTCATTAATTTTGACTTGGTAAATACAACTGAAATATAATTCATCCACTTTTTTATTCTTTGCACTAATAATAAATGCAGAATATAATTTGTTCTTATTTGCAATAGGGCTTTCTAACCCTATATGAAAAATTGGCTGAGGTGATAATGAAAATTCCCCGCCATCGAAACTTCTACTTGGTCGATTTGCATGTAGAACAGAAATTCCCACATTTAAAAGATTTTTATTTATTAACCCCTGGTAATTTAATCCTGCATTAATATCAATGTAATTAATATTAATCCTCTTTATAAAAGGATTCATTGTTGAAAATCCAGAGTTTATCCAGGCTCTAAGTTGGTCTTCAAATATTAATACGGGTGGCTCTATTTTTTTGGTCGAATAATTAGCCTGAAAACCTGCTCCTAATTGTTGTAAGCCTTCTTCATCCAAGCTTTTATGATATGCTACAGAAACTAAAAAATAACTGTTCTTTATTCCATTAAAAATATCTTTTTCCGATAGAAATGCAGTACCGATAGCCAACTTATCATATTCTGGTAAGGTTGAAGGCAGTATCCGGCCATCATAATAAAAAGTAGCCTTTGAAATAACCCCTGAAGAGTTTTTTTCGCTCCGGTACAAACCACCAATCCGATAATCACCAAAGAATTCTCCGGTATTTGCGGGGTTAATTGTTAGAGGGGATGAATAAAATTGAGAAAAAAAACTTTGAGAAAATAAATAATTATGTGTAAGTAAAAATAAGATTAGAAAGATGATTTTCTCAATTTTCATCAAACAAATTTTAACAAACAACACCAGAATAATGTGCGATATTCACCCCTTAAATTATTGTAAAACCATTAATTAAGAATATAGCCTAATAAATATAATAACTATTTTGAAAATTCCAAAGCAAATCTAAATAAAAAGATTAAAATTTAGGACAGGGGATATTTTTTCCGTCAGCAGGTTTTTTTACATAAATCAGGGAAAGCTCCATACCACCGCGGCTTTCAGATCCTGCTTTTAAACTGGATGTATTAATATCGTAGCTGGCACCGATACGCATGCCTGCAAACTCTAAACCGATGTACGGTATAATTGCATCTTTTAATCTTACCCACATACCGCCATACACGTTAGTGGGATTTCTAACATCATTATTTAAGGCAGCCGCAATTGCTCCGCCAAATGTAGCTTCAGATGCTTTAGCCTGTAACTGGTAGATACCACTGGTATGTAGCGTCAGGTTATCTGCAACAGGAAAATATCCACCGGCACTAATAGTAGTGCGTGTGCTGATATTAAAATTTCCACCTTTAAAACTTTCTTTTGGACGATTTATATGGTACATGGAAGCACCGAGATAAAAATGATTTTCATCGGTTGTGGATACTGTATAAATTAAACCGGCATTAACATCCAGATAATTAATATTGGGATTATTCAACGTTGCAATATCTGCGCTTGGAGTTGTAAGATCAAAACCAAGAGGAGTAAGCTGATCTTCGAAAATTAATTTGGAAAAGTCTAGTCTTTTTTGGCCATATGTCCCCTGGAAACCTAACCCTATTTGGCTATATCCATCTTCATTCAGCGCTTTATGATAAGCAGTAGAGAACCCGATATAGTTACTTTTTAATACTCCTGCTCCTGATTTATCAGTTAGCGCAATAATTCCCACGCCCCAAGTATCAGTTTCAGGAATTACCTGATTCAGTATTGTAAAATCTACACTTAGCGTAGATGTAGTATAGGCATTATTAAATGCGGGTAACTGATTGCGATAATTTCCTGCAACTCTTAAAGTGCCATCAAATTTTCCGGTTAATGCAGGGTTTAAAGTGAGAGGTGAAGCAAAAAATTGAGAAAAATGTGGATCCTGCGCAATAGCCTTTGAGGATAAAAAGAATATAACAAGGATAATGGAAATTTTTTTCATTTGGTTTTCAGGATAATAAAGATAAGTTTTTTATTGTTTAATGAGATGCTCATTAAAGACAAATTATTTAATGGGAGGGCTGCTTCACTGTTGAAAGGAATATAAATAATTTTAAAGATATAAGGAATTAAGAATAGCGATCATTCATTCACCCTTACTCCTTCCATCCATATAACTTGGTACAGCCTTGTATCACATCTGCACTTTCACCCCATATGCCAGGTCTCCTGCATCGCCTAAACCCGGAACGATATATCCTT
>JBBJOK010000187.1:0-6089 GCA_037721545.1 Chitinophagaceae bacterium | reverse complement strand
AAAACTTCATAAAAAGTAGTGGCATCTTTTTTTCTGATAGCAGGATATCCATTTTGAAAATGATACGCTTTGCTTTCGTTAGCGGTATTTGGATCATGAATTAAAAATTCTTTTACAGGATGTTTGATCGAATAAATGTTGGCATTTCGTTTCACAAACAATTTTCCATCCGATAATGAATAATTAACTGCTGAATCAGAAAAAACACTTCCGTCTGTAAGAGTTACAATACCAAATGCCCAACCGGCTTGTAAAAAAGGAGTGCCTTCAATATTTGAATTATTGCCCACGGGAATTGCTTCTCCGCTTAAATTTAGAATCTGTCTATAACGAGGAACGCCATCAGAACCTGCAAACCGTGGGGTTTGGGAATAACCTATCACAGGAAATGAAATCACCAGTAAAAAAATAAATTTATTCATAACATATTTTTTTGGAGACTAATGGTTTAAATACCCATAAGTAATTTACAAAATATAACTTATATAAAACTCAATTATTCTAAAATTAAACCCGGTACGTACATATTTCAAAATTGTTTACTCTTCACAAACCAAATGAACTATCCACCAACACTCACTTATCTTTGTCCAAAATAATTTAGTATGAGTAAAATATGGCTAATAACAGGATGCTCCACAGGTTTTGGCAGAGCCCTTGCGTTGGAAGCATTAAAACAGGGAAATAAGGTTGGTGTTTCTGCACGCAAAACTGAAGACATCCAGGATATTATTGATCAATATCATAAGACTGCAATAGCTATACAGCTTGATGTTACTAACGAAACAGAAATTGCATCAGCGGCGGCAAAGATGATACAACATTTTGGAAGGATAGATGTATTGGTGAATAATGCAGGCATAGGATACTTTGGGGCCATAGAAGAAAGTGAAGACACCGAGGTAAGGCGAATGTTTGAAATTAATGTTTTTGGTTTGGCCAATATGACGAAAGCAGTGCTCCCTATCATGCGCAAGCAAAAAAGTGGTCACGTTGTAAACATTGCTTCAATTGGGGGATTGGTGGGATTTGCGGGAGTTGGATTTTACAACGCTACAAAATTTGCAGTAGACGGTTTATCTGAATCGCTTTCAAAAGAAGTTGCACCTCTTGGTATAAAAGTAATTATTGTGGCTCCGAGTGGTTTTAGAACCGATTGGGCAGGTCGTTCCGCTAATAATAGCCAAATAGAGATTGAAGATTACGCTACTACAGCAGGTGCTAACAAGGCCACTATCAGAGGATACAGTGGCAATCAACCAGGTGATCCTGTAAAGGCTGCAGAAGCAATAGTGGCAGCCGTTAATAATGCTAACCCTCCTTTACGATTATTGTTAGGTGCAGGGGCACTTAAAGGAGCCCGGAATAAAATAATCGAGTTACAAAAAGATTTTGACGCCTGGGAAAAAACTACAATGGACGCAGATGCGCCTAAGAAATAATTTTTTATCGTTTAAAACTGATATAATGTTTTATGCAAAACGATCCACATATTTTTAAAAATACGGTACAGAGTAAAATATTATTTTTAATAAGTGCTCTTGTTTTTCTATACTGGCTCTTAACACGGACAATTAATGTTTACGACTCTGCTATAGTTGGTGCCATCTTTGAATTTTTGTGGCTACCCATGTTGGCTATGCTTTTTGTTTTACCAATTTTATCATGGGCATTTTTTTGGAAAGAAAGGTTTAATGTAAAATCATTATATCTCTATTCAGTTTTTATAGTTATTGCAGCAATAATAATTGTAGCGATACCCAGATAAATTTTAATTTAAAAATTATATAAAAAAAAATCCCGATAAATTTTTACCGGGATTTTGCATTCTTTTTAAAATTTTATCTTGGATTCAAGGCCATATCAATTCTCTTTGCTTCATCCATTAAATGATACCGGCTCATTTGATCTTTTGACCGACCCATTGCTGCACGAATATCGCTTAGGAGATCAGTTAAGTGTCCACGGGCAATAGAAGGTACATCAGAGTTTCTTGTATTAGGACCAAAACTAATCGTGATTCCTCCCAGGGATGGTGCTGCAGGTGCAACTGCCGGTGGCAGCAAACTGATAACTCTATCTACATAGGTTTTTTGCAAATTACGTCGCGGCATAGTAATCGAGCTTCCAGACCGAAGCTCCTGCCAAATCCCATTTCTTAAATCCGAAAATAATTCTAAGACAGGATATGCCTTATTACCAAACCTGTTTTCTATTTCCAGCATATTCGCCAAACGTACCGGAGACAAAACACTTGATAAAACATTATTTTGAACCGTGGCCAGGTTGTTACTTACCGGACTGGAAATTTTATTTAAAATATTTTTATCTATAAGCCATTCAGGTGTTTGAAATAATTGCTGATGCAGCCATTGTACTGCTTCTTTTTGCATCGCTTTTGATGATGGCTCATAAACATTTCCCTTCTCTTCTACACTTTTAAAAGTTTCGTTTACACTACCTATATTTTTTGTTACATGATTTGAATAGCGGTTAAATTGTGTAACTACCTGTCCATAAATGCTTCCAAGATTTTGAAAACGATCACCTTCTTCTTTCGTCCATTCAGGCAAACTTTTTACTATTCGTTTCAAGTTGCGAATTCCATACTCACTAGCTTTCATAGCATTATCACTTAAATCTTCAGTCTGGCTTCTGGCATCATTTCCAAAACCTTCGCCTCCAAACCAAAGGCGGGGATTTTTTAGGCTATCAATAATCAAGCGGTTGCTTTCTTTTCTGTCCGACTCTTCCGACTTATCTGTCCACCTGTAACCCCATTGTACTGCCCACATATCGTAGGGACCAATACGAGGATATATGCCTAAAGAAGTAATATTATCTTCGGGTTGTGCTACATAATTAAAGCGTGCATAATCCATTATAGAAGCTGTATGGCCATTTGCTTCTACCCATGCTTTATTTCTTAATAACTCAACAGGGGTTTTACTGCTGCTACCCATGTTATGGCGTAACCCAATGGTATGGCCTACTTCATGAGAAGAAACAAAACGAATCAAATCCCCCATCAATGCATCATCAAAATTCATTTTACGTGCACGTGGGTCGATGGCAGCGGCCTGCACAAAATACCAGCTATGTAACAATTGCATTACATTATGATACCACCCGATATGGCTTTCTAAAATTTCACCACTTCGGGGATCATGAACATTGGGGCCGTAAGCATTGGGTATTTCGCTAGCTAAATAACGAATTGCAGAATAATTTGCACCTTCAAGACTCATACTGCTATCTGCAGGCCAGACTTTACCAATGATTGCATTTTTAAACCCTGCTTTTTCAAAAGCTTTTTGCCAATCATTAATGCCTTGTATTAAATAGGGTTGCCATTTTGTTGGTGTTGCTGGATCAATATAAAATACAATTTGCTTTTTAGGTTCAACTAATTCTCCACGCTTGTATTTTTCAATATCTTCTGTTTTAGGTTCTAACCTCCAGCGAACAATAAAGGCTTCTCTTCTTGCTTTTTGAGTTGTATCTAAAAATTCTGTAACCTGGTCTGCAAAATAACCAACCCGGGGATCATAAAATCTTCGCTTCATTGGAGCCTCAGGCAATTTAATAAATGAAGTATTTACTTCAATAGTAATTGCGCCGGCAGCATAAGCACCCGGCAATGTTTGACCTTGTGGAAATGGTGAGGGTCCGAAAGAAGGCGGGGGCGGATTAGAAGTATAAGTTTTTACGGTTCGCACTTCTGTGTTTTGATCAAAAGACCGTATGGATTCAATGTAAGACCTGTCAGGTGCAATAGCGCTTAAATTTAAAGCCCTTTTTGTATTGGGATTTAACGATACCACCAGGTTATCGCCTTTAAAAAAATCAGTAACATCTATTATAACCCCATCCCTGTTTCTGCTATAAGCTTTAATATCAAAAGCAGCAGCTATCGGATCTACATTAGAATTTTTTACGGCATTATAGATTGGCTTAGTACTATCAGGAGAGGAAACAATATTAAGTGTTGTACGCAAAAACAATTTGTTTTCAGGCCCTCTATCAAACCGCAATACATTTTCATTAGCCTGTTCTCCTCCATAAGTGGAAGCTCCCGCTGCCATCCTTACAAAACGTGTAACGGCCAAAAAGTCTTTCCCCAATACTGAATAAGGAATTTCAAAATAATATTTGTCATCTTGCCAAAGCACATTTATCAATCCCTTTTGTGTGCGAACTTTTGCCGAATCAAAGAAAGTTCTGAAAGGCTTTGGGTCAGCTTTTGGAGCTGATGCCATGGCTCCTGTTGGTGCAGGTGTTCCTGCAGGAGGCATTGTTGCTACAGGTTTAACGGGGATTGTTGTCTTTTTTGTTTTTGAAACCGAACATCCTCCGGCCATTACAATAGCTACGCCGGAGGCGAGGATCAATGAGGTGAATTTCATATAGTATATTTTTTAGCGATGGCAATATATGTTTATTTAGCATTGCCCAGCGCTCTAATGATAACTATCTACGGTTTTAATTGATGAGTGGGATTCTTAAAGGCAAACATTGGAAATGGGTATATTTTCATATAACCAATCACAAGTATTTTGAGTGTTAAATGGCATCCGCAAAAGCTTTATTATTTTATCATTTTTAAGCAAACAGGTTGAGGAACATTTATTTGCTCACCGGTATATTCCAATAATCCTGTTTGTTGATCTCTTTTAAAAATTACTACGTTACCGGTTTTTTGGTTTGCGGCCAACAAATATTTTCCTGAAGGATCAATAGTAAAATTGCGTGGCTGAACTCCCATTGTTGATTGGTAACCTTTAAGAGATAACATTCCTGTGGTTTGATCGACAGAGAAAATTGCCAGGTTATTTTCATTTCCCCTGTTAGATGCATATAAAAATTTACCATCCGGAGAAACATGAATATCTGCACTTCCAAAACCTTCTTTTAATGTATCGGGGTGCGTTGCAATTTTTTGCAAGGCAGTAAGTTTTCCGCGTTTATAATTATATGCCACAACTTTACCCGCCATTTCTTCAAGTAAGTATGCCCACTTTTTATTGGGATGAAAAGTAAAATGTCTTGGACCGCTACCAGGCTCAGTGCTTTCAAAAGGGGGTGTGGCAGGTTGTAATGGCTTTTTAGCTGATGGGTTGAATTTATAAACCATTACTTTATCAATCCCCAGGTCGGGGACAAATAAATAATCTCCGGCCGGAGAAAATACATTGGCATGAACATGAGGGCCTTCTTGTCGTTGCTTATTAACACTATTACCTGTATGTTGTATTAATTGGCTGTATGGGCGCAGGCTTCCATTTGCATTTACTGAAAAAGCTGAAAGGTTTCCTCCCGAATAGTTGCCGGCAATAACCCATTTACCACTATTATGAACAGATACATAAGCAGGATTATCACCACCACTTGATTGCTTATTCAGTAACGTTAAATTGCCTTTTTCACGATTGAATGTAAAGGCAGTAAGTCCTCCGGCATTTACAGTTTTAGTTTCTGTACAAGCATATAAATAATTGCCACCCGGAGCTATAGCCAGATAAGATGGATTAACGACTCCTTCTGTATTACTGACCCATTGCACCTTTCCCGTTGCAGCATCAAACTTATAAACATAAATCCCTTTACTTCCGCTACCGGTATAAGTGCCGATAAATAAAAAATATTGTTGGCAGTTTGCTGCTATAGAAATGGAAAATAATAGACCCATAATTACCCATCGCATATTATTATTTTTAATCATTGTAAAAATAACCCTATAAGAAATAGCAGGGTTACCTTTTTTATACCTTTGTATAAACCTGTAAAATATAAATTAAAATAAATAGATAGATGGTACAGAAAACATATTTCAAGACTAAAGATTATTGCAAAGTAAAATTTGTTTTAGATATTGAAAATGCCGAAACAATTGAAATACTTGGCTTAAACAGTGATTGGGAAAATTCAATTGTAATGCGCAAGAAAAAAGACGGCACGTTTACTTGTGAAGTTTCTCTTCAAAAAGATTTGCAACATGAGTTTAAATACCTTGTTGACCAGAAACAGTGGCTTAATGAACCCGAAGCAGATGCCCAACATCAAAATGTTTTTGGTGGCACTAATAGTGT
>JBBJOK010000186.1:0-6125 GCA_037721545.1 Chitinophagaceae bacterium | reverse complement strand
GAAAGACCGGGTTTTAAAACCGAAAACAATTTTGGAAAAAATGTAATTCCATTAAAAGCTCCCCTTCTTGATATTTCTTCAACTAAAATACGTGAGATGATTAAAAAAGGAGAATCAATTAGATTTCTTGTTCCGGATGCCGTAAAAGAAGAAATTGAGAAAAATCATTATTACAATTGAAGAAAAGTAAATAGCCATCCCAATAATAAGCAACCGATTACAACATATGGAGATTTTATTTTTGTAAAGGTTAGTAAACAAAAAGTTCCGATTATTACACTGATATTAATAAAACTTACCGTTTTAAAATTAGCAATGGATATATCATGTAATAAATAAAAAGTTGCAGCCCACATAATGCCTACCACTGCTGCATTTATGCCTTCCAATGCTCTATAAACTATAGGATATTTTTTTAGATTATGCCAAACAGGGTAAAAAAATAATACCAATAAGGCACTTGGTAAAAAAATCGCTATTGCGCCGATAATACAACCAAGTAATTGCATGGTTTTTCCTTCCGGGCGCATTACCATCCCACCTGTATAGGAAGCAACTGAAAATACAGGGCCTGGTATAGCTCTAACCATACCCCATCCAGTTAAATATTCTTCACGGGAGATATTATATTTTATTTTATCCCTTACTACATATTGATCATACATCATTGGCATTAAAACATCTCCTCCTCCAAAAACCAAACTCCCAAAACGATAAAAATTTTCAAATAAAGCAAAACTTCTTTTGTTTTCCCAGTTTTGAGTTCGTGAAACCTCACTCAAAATACCCGCAATCATAAAAATTAATACAAACAACCAGATATTAGTCCATTTAACAAGTTTGGGTTTCAATTCTTTATTACGTGGATAGCGATTGTTACTAAAGTTAGTAACAACACCTCCCAGAATTATCAAAATAGGAAAAACCCAGGGTGTTTTGAATAATAAAAATGTGATTACTAAAGATGCAAGCATTACCACATAGGTAATCAAATTAGATATCGAAGTTGTATAAACCCTGTAGGCGGCAAAAGCCAAAAACCCTACAGCCATGGGTTGAATAAATTTAAAAATGCTAAGTTCAGCATGATTGCTATCAAAATACTGAACGGCAAATGACAAAGCTGCCATTAAAGCGCATGCCGGCAATATCCAGATGATCAGCGTTAAAACCGCCAAAGGAATGCCCCCCCTTTTATATCCAATTAAAGTTAGTGTTTGAGTAGAAGATGCACCGGGTAAGAGTTGACAAAAAGAAACGTAATCCATTAATTCTTCTTTGGTAACATCCCCCCTTTTGTCAACGAAAGTTTTCATCATCATCCCCAAATGCC
Source organism: Chitinophagaceae bacterium (assembly GCA_037721545.1). GTDB lineage: Bacteria > Bacteroidota > Bacteroidia > Chitinophagales > Chitinophagaceae > Ginsengibacter. The sequence goes on along the minus strand of JBBJOK010000186.1, from coordinate 4,792 downwards.
CCTGAGGGCCACCGAAGGCCGTAAGACTATGAAAAAAAACCGCCTTTAAAAAAGGGCTATGGCGCAGCAACATATTTGAAAGTACTAAATATAAAAAATCGATATTAGTTAATTTTTTTTCATTTTTAAAAATTTGATTATTACGAATGTAAATTTGAATATGCAAGATGATGCAACAAAAGTTTTCTTTAGAAGAAAAAGTTATCTAATTTCTCTAAGTTTATTCATATCTCTTTTTTCTTGTGCTCCTAAGCACATTTCTACCCCAACAAACAATCAGGCTAAAGGCTCAACAGGAAATGCAGATTATTCAAATATTAATTATTGGGCATCTCATCCATGGAAAAAAGATGCAGCTGATAATATTCCCGCAGGTATTAAAAATAAAAATACAGACTCCGTAGCAGATGTGTTTTTTATTCATCCCACAACTTATACCGACGTCACAATGCCAATGGGCTGGAATGGAGATATGAGTAATGAGTTATTAAATAAAAAAACAGATAACTCAACCATTTTATACCAGGCAAGTGTGTTTAATGAGCAGTGCAGAGTATTTGCTCCCCGCTACCGCCAGGCAAATTTGAAGGCATTTTATACCAAGAATAAGGATGATGCTGATAAAGCTTTTGCCATTGCCTACGATGATATAAAAACCGCCTTTGAATATTATTTAAAGAACAACAATGGCGGCAAACCAATTATTATCGCATCCCATAGCCAGGGCACCTTACATGCAGGAAGATTATTGAAAGAGTTTTTTGAGGGAAAACCACTGCAAAAAAAATTAATATGTGCATACATAATTGGGATGCCGGTATTTACCAGTTATTTTAAAGAATTAAAACCCTGCAGCGATTCCGCAACAACAGAATGTTTTGTTAGCTGGCGAACATTTAAAGAAGGATATGTTCCTGAATATGTACAGGAAGAAAAGGAAAGGGCATATGTTACAAACCCTTTAACTTGGACACCTAGCGAATCTCCGGCCCCTGCAAACCTAAACAAGGGCGGAATATTAAAAGATTTTGATAAAGTGATACCAGGGTTGGTTCATGCACAAATAAATAAAAATATTTTATGGGTGAACAAGCCTCAATTTTTTGGAGATGTTTTTTTAACTATGAAGAATTATCATATTGCTGATTTTAATTTGTTTTACATGAACATACGGGAGAATGTTAGAACAAGAATTGAATCATATTTTAGTAAGTCGAATTATTCTACCAAGACAAAAGCATCCCAATAAATAAAATATTTTAAAACTCTGCACTCTTTGGGGTTCTGGGAAAGGGAATTACATCACGGATGTTTGACATACCTGTTACAAATTGAACCAAGCGCTCAAAGCCAAGCCCAAAGCCAGCATGCGGTACTGTGCCAAATTTTCGAGTATCCAAATACCAATCTAATTCTTCAGTGGAAATATGCATTTCATTCATGCGTTCCGTTAATTTATCCAAACGCTCTTCCCGTTGAGAGCCGCCAACAATTTCACCAATGCCCGGCGCTAAAATATCCATTGCAGCAACCGTTTTGCCATCATCATTCTGGCGCATGTAAAATGCTTTTATTTGTTTAGGATAATCAGTTAGTATTACAGGCTTTTTAAAATGTTTTTCTACAAGATAACGTTCATGCTCACTTTGCAGATCTACTCCCCAATCATCTATTAAATATTGAAATTTCTTTTTCTTATTGTGATTGGATTCTTTCAAAATTTGGACAGCTTCGGTATAGCTTAATCTTTCAAAATCATTGTTGATTACAAATTCCAATTTTTCAAGTAGGCCCATTTCACTTCTTTCATTTTGAGGTTTTTGCTTTTCTTCTTCCTCTAAGCGAGTTGCCAAAAATTCAAGATCTTCTTTATTATTTTCTAAAGCATATTTTATGATGTACTTAATAAATTCTTCAGCGAGGTTCGCATTATCTTCCAGATCATAAAAAGCCATCTCCGGTTCTATCATCCAAAACTCCGCAAGGTGTCTTGCAGTATTTGAGTTCTCTGCACGAAAGGTTGGCCCAAATGTATAAACATCAGCCAGCGCCATTGCTGCAAGCTCTCCTTCTAATTGTCCACTTACGGTAAGGTTGGTCGCCTTCCCAAAAAAATCTTCTTTATAATTTATTGAACCATCTTCATTTTTTGCAGGATTGGTCAGATCGAAATTTGTAACATGAAACATTTCTCCTGCGCCTTCCGCATCTGATGCGGTAATAATTGGCGTGTGCAGGTAAACAAAGCCTTTATCATTGAAAAATTTATGGACGGCAAAAGCTAACGTATGGCGCACCCGGAAAACTGCTGCAAAAGTGTTCGTTCTAAAACGCAGGTGAGCATTTTCTCTTAAAAACTCAAGACTATGTTTTTTTGGTTGTAAAGGATATTTTTCCGCATCGCTGTCACCTAATATCTCAATTGTTTTTGCTTTCAGTTCAATCTTTTGCCCTTTACCTAAAGAGGAGATGATCTCTCCACTTACTTTTAATGCAGCTCCTGTTGTTATTCTTTTTAAAAGAGAATCTTCAAATTTACCAAGTTCTGCCACTACCTGTAAATTATTGTTGGTGCTGCCGTCGTTCAAGGCTATAAACTGATTATTTCTAAAAGTGCGTACCCACCCCATAATAATGATATTATAATCCACTTTATCGCCTGAAAGCAAATCTTTTATTCTTGTTCTGGTATTAAACATATTTGCATTTTAATTGGTAAAGATAAGGATACACCTAAATTAGTTTTGGTAAGGAAAAATGATAGAATTACTAAAGCTTTAAGAGGTCCGGATCACTCGGGACCCATGAAGTTTTATCAGTGGCAGATACTTAACTACAAATATTTCCTGCTTTTATAAAAATATCTTATTATTGCATTGGAATAAGCTGATCGCTTCTCCTTTTTCTCTAAGCTTTTCAGTTCAATAACAGAATCCATTCCATATAAATCATCAAATTTATAGTTTACACTTTAAGATCGTTTTTAATTTACAAGTATTTTTATGTACGACATTTCACAACTGAACGACATGCTCGTTCCTGAGTTGCAGGATATAGCAATAGAACAGAACATTCCCAATCCCCAAAAATTAGAAAAGCAGGACCTGATCTCACAAATTCTGCAAAAACAAAGCATAATGGCAAATGTTACAGAAGGCGAAAAGCCTAAAAGAAAAAGAATGGCAAAACCTGTAGTACAGGCACAAAACGAGGTTCCCCCGGTTGAAGAAGAAAAGGTAAAGCCTGACCCCCGTACTAAAAAAACTGAGGTAGTTATTGCTGATAAAAAGAAAAATATTAAGAAAGAGGTAGAAGTAGAAAAAGAAGTAGAAGAACAAAAGAGTGAAGAAGATAGAGAGGATAATCTGGATAGCAACGGAAATTTGCACAACAGCCCCATGTCCATAGCCCCGGCACTTGTTAGTTTATTAAACGATGATGTACCGCAAAGCGGAGAAACACAAAGTAATGGTGGGCCCGCTCAACAAAGAAACTTCCCCCAACGGAAGGAGCCTGCATTTAACATTGAATTTGACGGTATTATTTTAGGCGAAGGTGTTTTAGAAATGATGCCTGATGGATATGGATTTTTAAGAAGCAGTGACTACAATTATTTGTCATCTCCTGATGATATTTATGTTTCCCCTTCACAAATAAAATTATTTGGATTAAAAACCGGTGATACCGTTTATGGTTCTGTTCGCCCGCCAAAAGAGGGAGAAAAATATTTTGCATTATTAAAGGTTGAAACCATTAATGGAAAAGGGCCAGACGAAGTCCGTGACCGTGTTCCCTTTGATTATTTAACACCATTATTTCCTTTCGAAAAATTAAATTTATTTACAGAGTCCAGCAATCTTTCTACAAGAATAATGGACTTGTTTACGCCTATTGGTAAAGGCCAGCGAGGGTTGATAGTTGCTCAACCCAAAACAGGTAAAACGATGTTGCTGAAAGAAATTGCGAATGCAATTGCAGCAAACCATCCGGAAATTTATTTAATAATTGTTTTGGTAGATGAAAGACCCGAAGAGGTAACCGATATGGAGCGTAGTGTACGTGCCGAAGTTATTGCATCAACATTTGATGAGCCGGCTGATAAGCATGTGAAAGTTAGCACAATGGCTTTGCAAAAAGCAAAACGACTTGTAGAGTGCGGACATGATGTTGTAATTTTATTAGATAGTATTACCCGTTTGGCAAGAGCACACAATACAGTTGCACCCGCAAGTGGTAAGGTTTTATCAGGTGGTGTTGAAGCCAATGCAATGCAAAAGCCAAAACAATTTTTTGGAGCCGCAAGAAAAATTGAATTTGGAGGATCGCTTACAATTATTGCTACTGCACTTGTTGATACCGGAAGTAAAATGGATGAAGTAATATTTGAAGAATTTAAAGGAACGGGTAATATGGAATTACAATTAGACAGACGATTATCAAACCGTAGAATTTTCCCTGCAATAGATATTGTGGCATCTTCTACCAGGCGTGATGATCTGTTATTAGATAAAGATGTTTTAAAACGCATGTGGGTTCTACGCAATCACATGGCAGATATGAATCCTGAAGAAGCAATTAATACGCTTATGAAGAATATGAAGGGAACAAAAGATAATATGGAATTTTTAACCTCAATGAACGGATAAATTTAAAAATACATTATGAAGAAAACTATTATTTATTCATCAATTTTTTTGCTTTCCCTTTTTACTTCCTGCAGTGAAAGTGCGGAAAAAACAGAAATAAAAACTGAGAATTCAGGAACAGATGTGAAAACTGAAAACACAGGAAC
>JBBJOK010000185.1:3543-6129 GCA_037721545.1 Chitinophagaceae bacterium | reverse complement strand
GTATAATTGGTTAAATAAAAATTTAAAGGTGCCATAAGTTTGTGACCGAAATGTTATTTCAGGGCCAAATGCAAAGAAACTTCCATTGCCTACCTTGGCTGAAAATGCTGCCACACCATCCTGTAAATATTCCTGCCCCCAGGCCCAGCCGCTCCTAAGTGTTTTGTCACTACCAAACCATGCGATTGGCTTTACTATCCCGCCGGATATAGCAGCAGGTGCAATTTTGAAGACAGGGCTACGGGCAAAATAAACATCAGCTTCTGAACCCATGCCCCAACTTGCTGATTGGGTTGAATCAACTTTTATCCGCATAATACTTCCCGGTATATAAAATTTCTCTCCCGGTAATGTGCGTTCTTTTCCATTATTTAATTCTACTAAAGCATTTCGTACAGGTAATTTTAAATGGTAAGCAAGATTTGTACTGCTGCCAATGGTGATTACCGAACCTCCATCTTCCATAAATCTTTTTAACTGGGGTATGGATGTATCTTGAGAAATTCTTCCAACAGTATTTCTATATTCAGCGGGAATGGATTCAGGCTTAAACGAAGTGTCTATGTTAACTGTCCTTGTTGTGGTTGAAACTGCGGGTATAGCTCCGCCTACAAATAAAATAACATCATACTTGTCACGAAGTTTACCTTCATTAATTTCTTTTGCATAAAGGTTTTTATAAGAAAAATGATGCTGTTCCAATATCCATCTCGTCCATCCTGAAGGCATAGACCCACCATATGTATCCCAAAGAGCGATCCTCATTTCTGAGATTTTAATCAGAACCAATGGCCGTTTAGCAATCGGGACCGCATTAATTCCTAAAGCATTGGTTGTTTTTTGTAGTGACGCAGCAGAAGTATTATTTGTTGATATAAAAAAAGAACCTTGTCCTACAATGGGTGTAATGTTTGCGTTGTTAGCAATGCGATAAACTTCTACCCCAGACTTTAGTAGATCATTTACTGCGATAAATGAATTAAGTGTTCGTGAATCAAGTATGTAACCTGCACCCGTAGAGGAGAAAGAAGGTGGGCTTTTTGGTGTTTGTAAATCTCCATATGCAATCGCTTCAAACGGCCCATTAAAAGAATTCAGTATTCTATCAAATTTAAAACCCATAGAATAGGCAGGTGTCCATCCGGCTGCATCGTAGGGGCTAACAGGTGGGCCCCCGGGATATAAAAAATCATTGGGATGATCTTGCGGTTCAAACATGTCAATAACATGAGGGCGAAAAGCTTGATTTGTTTTAATTATGTATGAGCCGGGAGGATAATTTTTGCCTTCAACAATAAAATCAGCAGTAGCTTTATGAATTTTAATTCCTGATAAAAGAAGCGAGTTCATAAATTTTATTGCCGTAGGAAAATCCGGTTGATTGGCCGAAATAATATAACCCCGCGGATCCCTTAGCCCCGGATCTTTAAAAACAGCGTTATAAAATTTTATAGGGATCGAATCAACTCTTTCTTCGCTGCTGGCACTAGAATCTGCACTCTTCGTAAGTCTGGGAGCATTCTTAAAAGCAGTGTTAATCATCTCAACCCGTTTTGGAGAAAGTGACCAATGATTACTATTACCTGCTTCTATTGAATTTTTCCCCATCTTGTAAATATTATAAAGAAGATGTTCTTTGTTGCGAACTGCATAATCTAACACAGCATAATTTAAGGATACAGAATAATCAATAGATTGTTTGTATAACCATTTTTGTGGTGTAACAGGGTTAGGAGTTGCACTATTTGGGATTAGCCGTGATGGAATTAAAGGAATGTTAGAAGGATTTGGACTGCCAACAATTTCTGTAAGCAAACCAATTATGTTATGAAAATAAGCAGTGGTACGAAGGCCACCATTCCACCAGGTAGAAAAAACAGAACCACTGCGTGAAGTATAACCGGTTTTTCCTTCAACAACAAGCCTGCTGTTCATTGCAGCACCAACCGCATCAAGGCTTGTGATAAGTAACGGATCATAAACAAAATTGAATGGATCTCTGTATGGAGGCCCGGCAACTACAGAACCGGCAGGCCCTGCCTGGTGATGATTATATAATATTTGCGGCATCCATTCAATATATTGTTGCTTGCTTATATTTTGACTTTCCTTCATGTTGTTCATGAAAAAATCCCGGTTATTATCATGGCCAATATATTTTTGATATAGTTTTGGCAATTGTGATAAGGAACGTTTTAGGGTATCAGCATTACGCATATACCAATTAGAAACAAGTTCGTGCCCATCAGGGTTTGCATGAACAAATAAAATAATTACATTGTCAAGTATTTTCATTGTCTCTGCATCTTTTCTGCTTGCTAACTGCCATATACTTTCTATAAGCTGATGAGTGCCCACCGTTTCAGTTGAATGAAGGCCTCCATCGATCCATACAACAGCCTTTCCGGTTTGAGATAATGTTCTGGCCTGTTCATCTGTAAGGTCTTCGGCTCGTGCAAGTTTTTGAGAAATTGCTTTATACTTATTTAGATCAGTTATATTTTCAGGTGAGGAAACGATTATCATATATTGACTCCTGCCTTCTTCCGTTTTACCTATATCCACAAGTTTCACACGATCAGAAGA
>JBBJOK010000185.1:0-3443 GCA_037721545.1 Chitinophagaceae bacterium | reverse complement strand
ACAACTCCATTTATTTTTTTCAAATTATCTTGCGCCCTCATTAAATATAAAGTCAGGATATGTCCTTTGAAAATTTTAATGTTCCTTACCCGGTAGAGGAACGGTACAAAAAGAAAATCGCTTATTTTTCGATGGAATTTGCAATTCATCAGCCTTTAAAGATATATAGCGGTGGCCTTGGATATTTATCAGGATCACATTTGCGCAGTGCTTATGATTTGCGCCAAAATCTTATAGGAATTGGTATTTTATGGAAGAACGGATATTATGACCAGGCGAGAAATGCTGATCAAACATTACAGGTACAATGGAACGAAAAAATTTATAATTTTTTAGAGGATACTGGAATAAAATTCAAGATAAAAATTCATGATCATGATGTTTGGGTAAAAGCTTTTTATCTAAACCCGGAAACTTTTAAAAGTGCGCCTCTTTTTTTATTAAGTACAGATCTGCCTGAAAACGATTATGTTTCTCAAACAATTTCGCATCGGTTGTATGATGGAAATGTAGCTACTAAAGTAGCGCAGTTTATTTTGCTTGGAGTGGGGGGCGCAAAATTAATTGATGAACTAAATTTCAATCCAGAGTTGTATCATCTTAATGAAGCACATGCTGTAAGTGCAGCGTTTTATCTTCATAATAAATTTGGAAATCTTGAAGATGTAAAAAAACGGATGGTATTTACTACCCATACGCCTGAAGAAGCAGGGAACGAGAAGCATGATATTTATTTATGTGAAAAGATGAGTTATTTCTGTGGCATGCCACTAGATACAGTAAGAGAATTATCGGGTATTTCCGATGATCAATTTAGTCATTCATTAGCGGCTTTACGCTTTGCACATTTGGCGAATGGGGTTTCTCAATTGCATGGGGAGGTTAGCCGTACAATGTGGAGCAAATACCCGGGAATATGTGAAATAAAATCTATCACTAATGCCCAAAATTGGAGATACTGGGCAGATAAACAATTATATAAAGCGAAAGACGAAGGCAATGATGTTTGGTTTGATGACAGGAAGAGGCATCTTAAAAAAAGAGCATTGGATATTGTTGCCGATCAAACCGGAAAGTTGATGGATCCAAATGTATTAACTATTGTTTGGGCCAGGAGATTTGCCGGATATAAAAGAGCAGAGTTGATAACAAGAGATCATAAACGATTTGAAGCGCTATTGAATAATACAAAATATCCCGTACAAATCATTTGGGCTGGTAAACCTTACCCGCTTGATTATCCTGCCATTTCTGACTTTAACCAATTAGTACATTTGAGTAAACAATATAAAAATGTTGCTGTATGTATTGGTTACGAGCTTACGCTGAGTAAAAGATTAAAACAAGCTGCCGATATATGGTTAAATAATCCCCGTGTGCCCAGAGAAGCCAGCGGTACTAGTGGTATGACAGCTGCTATGAATGGGGCTGTAAACTTTAGTACGAATGACGGATGGATACCCGAATTTATTAATCATGGTAATAATGGTTTTGTGGTGCCGCCTGCCGATTATTTAAATATGCATGTACAACAATTGGATGAATATGACCTTAATAAAATTTATGACATCCTGGAAAATGAGATTCTTCCCTTGTATTATGATAACAAAGATACATGGAGACAGGTTGTAAAGAATGGAATGAGGGATGTGCAGTTTCAGTTTGATAGCAACCGCATGGCTAATGAATACTATGAGATAATGTATAAGTAGTTATGGTAATATAGGATTAGATTTTACTATAATATTCAGCGTAGGAGATAATCTGTCTGGCATACTTTTTTCATATACGCTTGTTTAATCCATAGTTTATGAAAAAAGAGTTTTCACTAGTTCGTTCGTCATTTGTTATACTAATAAGTTCGATACTTTTTCTTCAATTATTTTCTTGCAGTAAAAAGAACATGAGCCAGACAAATCCAATTGACCCTACTTTAAAATCATACCTGGCGTTGGGAGATTCATATACTATCGGGCAATCAGTTTTGGAAGCAGAAAGATTTCCAAATCAAACAGTATCAAACTTAAGAACCCAAAATATTAAAATAAATGATCCAAAAATAATTGCAGCAACGGGATGGACAACAAAAAATTTAATTGATGCAGTAAACGGAGCTAATCTTCAAAACAACTATGATGTTGTTTCTTTATTGATAGGAGTTAATAATCAGTACCAGGGTAGAAGTATTAATGAATACAAAACTGAGTTTACTTTACTTGTGAACCGTGCTATTCAATATGCTGGTAACAGACCCACACATGTTTTTGTCTTATCAATTCCTGATTACAGTGTAACTCCATTTGCAGGTAATTCCGACAGGTCGAAGATTGCTGCAGAGATAGATCAATTCAATTCAGCTAATAAAACTATCTCCTTACAGCTCGGTGTAAACTATCTTGATATCACTCCAATTTCAAGAGAGAATGATCCTTTACTTGTTGCCAATGATGGGTTACATCCATCAGGTAAACAATATAAAAGATGGGCCGACCTGTTGGCTCCGTTGATGAAGCAAATTTTGCAATAGGCCATAAGTTTCATATTCATTGTTTTTATGCAATGATTTTAATGACTAATTGACTAATGACTTAATGACTTTCTTGAGGATTATCTTTGTGTTTCATGTTAACTAAAACTATCTCTCTTTACAGAAGTGCATACGGTGGTTTGTCACGCAGTACCTGGTGGCTCTCACTTGTAATGCTCATTAATCGTAGTGGAACGATGGTTGTGCCTTTTATGACGATGTATCTTACACAACAAGTTGGTGTAAGTATCAGTAAGGCCGGATTTGTAATGGGCCTGTTTGGACTGGGGGCTATAATAGGTGCATTGATCGGCGGGAAACTAACAGATAGGGTTGGGTCGTATTATGTTCAAATATGTACATTAGTTGGCGGAGGTATTATGTTTATTGTATTGGGGCAAATGAAATCGTACAGTGCAATTTGCGTTGTTACCTTTTTATTGGCAATGGTGAACGAAGCATTCAGACCTGCAAACTCTGTGGCCATAGCACATTACAGCAAAGAAGAAAACCGAACAAGATCATATTCTTTAAACCGGTTAGCAATAAATTTGGGATGGGCATTCGGTGGAGGCTTGGGTGGGCTCATCGCATCTTATAGTTATGAATTATTATTTTGGGTAGATGGGATAACTAATTTATTGGGCGCCGCCTTGTTATATTTCGTGCTGGCACCTTCCCGCAATGTTGCTACAGAAGTAAAAGTAAAAAAAGTAAAGATCACAGGCCGTACAGCATATAAGGATAGCAATTATTTGATATTTATCTTCCTGCTATTTTTATTTGCGATGTGTTTTTTTCAACTGTTTACAACAATCCCGGTTTTTTATAAAGAAGAATTTCATCTCTCGGTTCTTTTTATAGGAATGGTGATGGCATTAAATGGACTGCTAATAGCTTTGTTTGAAATGATTAT
>JBBJOK010000013.1:3985-22495 GCA_037721545.1 Chitinophagaceae bacterium | reverse complement strand
GGGAATTGGAATATGATAAATCCGACCCCACTAATCGAAATATAGCGGCAAATACCATAAATAGACTGTTGAAGAATATGAAGTTTAAATAACTTTTCCGCAATAGGTATTGCAGTGAAAAGCCCACAGCGAAGCGCAGATTTTGTGTTTAGTAGCGTGTAACGGAAAGCCCGACGGCTTGCGCAACTTGCCGGAATGCCCATATTTTTTCATCCGATAGCTATCGGATTTCTATTTTTCATTTCAATAGTCAACCCTTACCTTTGCGCAAAATTTAGAAATACTATTTATATGGCAAACGTTGGAAAGATAAAACAGATAATTGGTGCTGTGATTGACGTGCATTTTACAGGCGATAATAAACTGCCTGAAATTCTTCATGCACTGGAAATTACCCGTCCGAATGGCGATAAGGTAATACTTGAAACACAGCAACATTTGGGAGAAGATAGTGTTCGTTGCATTGCTATGGATGGTACTGAAGGCTTGACACGTGGAATGGATGTAGTTGATTTAGGGTCAACTATTTTAATGCCTGTAGGCGATGAAATTAATGGACGCTTATTTAATGTAACGGGCGATGCCATTGATGGTTTGCCTCAGGTTAGTAAAGTTGGTGGCCGACCGATTCACAATAAACCACCCCTTTTTGAAAATTTAAGTACGGCTTCAGAAATATTATATACAGGTATTAAAGTTATTGATTTGATTGAGCCTTATGCAAAGGGTGGTAAAATTGGTTTATTTGGTGGTGCGGGTGTTGGAAAAACCGTATTGATTCAGGAACTTATTAATAATATAGCAAAATCTTATGCAGGTTTATCAGTATTTGCCGGTGTAGGAGAAAGAACCCGTGAAGGAAATGATTTGATGAGAGAAATGATTGAGGCTGGTATTATGAATTACGGAGAAAAATTTAAGCATAGTCTTGAAGAAGGTGGATGGGATCTTGAAAGTGTGAATATGGAAGACCTTAAAGAATCCAAAGCAACTTTTGTATTCGGACAAATGAATGAGCCGCCAGGAGCAAGAGCCCGTGTGGCTTTGAGCGGTTTGACCATCGCAGAATACTTTCGTGATGGCGATGGCACCGGAAAAGGAAAAGACATTTTATTTTTCGTAGATAATATATTCCGTTTTACACAGGCTGGCTCTGAAGTATCTGCTCTGTTAGGCCGTATGCCTTCAGCAGTGGGTTATCAGCCAACGCTGGCAACTGAAATGGGATTGATGCAGGAAAGAATTACTTCTACAAGAAATGGTTCTATCACATCTGTTCAGGCAGTGTACGTTCCTGCAGATGATTTAACAGATCCTGCTCCGGCAACAACTTTTGCTCACCTTGATGCTACAACGGTATTAAGTAGAAAGATCGCCGATCTTGGTATTTACCCTGCTGTGGATCCCTTGGATTCCACATCAAGGATTCTTACTCCACAAATTGTTGGTGATGTTCATTACGATTGTGCCAACAGGGTTAAATTGATTTTACAGCGATATAAAGAATTGCAGGATATCATTGCTATTCTTGGTTTGGATGAATTGAGTGATGAAGATAAATTAACGGTTAGCCGTGCCAGGCGTGTTCAGCGTTTCCTATCGCAACCATTCCATGTTGCCGAGGCGTTTACAGGATTAAAAGGTGTGTTAGTTCCAATAGAAGATACCATCCGTGGCTTTAATGCAATTATGGATGGAGAAGTAGATGAATATCCTGAAGCGGCATTTAACCTGGTGGGTACTTTGGAAGATGCTATAGAGAAAGGTAAAAAGATGATGGAAGCGGCGAAGGCGTAGCCCCCTCTATCTCCTTCAACGGGAAGGCGGTAAAAAAATTATTATTAACTAACAAACCAAGTTCTCCCTTTAGGGAGACAGAGGGTATGACTTTAGAAATATTAACACCAGAAAAAAAAATATTCAGCGGCGAAGTATATGGTGTACAACTGCCCGGCATAGCCGGCTCATTTGAAGTGTTGGAAAAGCATGCGCCTTTAGTTAGTGCTTTAAAAGCTGGAAAACTTAAAATATTAAAAGACAAATCTTCCTTTACTCATTATAATATACAAAGCGGTTTTGTAGAAGTTATCGATAATAAGGCCACTGTATTGGTAGAAGGAGCAACGGAGATGTAACTTTATTAAAGTATATTTAATAGCCCACGAATTATCGTGGGTTTTTTATTAAACCTGCTGCTTTAATTGCAAACAGCTCCATGCAAAAAAAGGAATAACAGGTAATAAAAATAAAACCCACAAATTACCTGTAAGCAAATAAATGCTTGCCATAATTGCTAAAAGATAAATTGGATAAAGAGTAAATAACAACCCTACTAATACAGAATCATAATGATCATTTGCCCTGTTTTTAATTGCTAAAACAACAGGGTAATATAATGGAGCATGAATTATCCACCCCGCAAAAGCGGGAATAACGAGTAGTATTTTTTTTATGAGAGGTTGGCGTACGAAAAATGTTTGCTTGATTTTTCCTTTTTCTGTTTTATCAATTTCTATAACAAGGTTTTTTAACTGCTTCCACAATATTAAATTGAATGTAGAAATTGCTTCTCCTTCGGCCATTAGTTTATTAAAACTTTCATTTCCGAATATCTCCCCAAAATTTAGAATAACATTTTTTCCGAATATTCTAAAGGAACTATAGTTTATTCCAACTGGCAAAACTTTTAATGGTATACCCTGGTGCCAGGCATTTATGGCCAATCTTGCTGTGCCTTTTTTCAAGGGCCTCAAGTGCCATTCATTTATGCATCTTCCTTCACTAAAGATTAATATTATACCGTTTTTTTTAAAGATATCTATGCAGGAAGAAAAAGTTGTATAATTATTTTCAAGATTTTCAACACCTTCACTTATTCTATAAACCGGCAACATTTTTAATGAGGTCAATACCTTTGTATAAAAATTATTAGCAAAAGCATCGCCCCTGGCGAGGGAATAAACAGGCCTTTTAAAAAGTGTAGCTAAAATTATTGCATCCAAAAATGAGTTGGGGTGATTGGCCGCAATAAGCAGAGGGCCTGCTGTTTCCAAAAATTGTTTGTTATTTATTAAAACCCTTCTGCAATAGAAATAAAAAGCAATTTTTGCCGGTATTTTTAATAAAGTGTATAGCAATCTTTTTGCGGAAAGATAATAATAACCAGCCTATACATAGCTTTGCAAACTAAGAAAACTCCTCCTGCTGAAATGCCTTAGCATTTTGTTATTCGTGGAAAGATTGAAGGTGGCAAGTTTTAAGCATGCTTTTTACCTTTATAACCCACATATATCTTTTTACCATCTTTAAGAAAATAGCGGCCTCCATTAACTCCAATGAATATCTCTTCACCTTTTGGTCCCACCATCTCCTCATCAACAGTTCCCAACAGGTGATTTTTTTTATTTTTTTTATTACCTCCCATAAATAAAGTGAGCATTGAAACAAATAACACAGATAAAAGAACAACTAATTTTTTCATATAGAAGAGATTATTAATTTAAAATAAAGAAAGATATACAAATGTTCTTTTAATTTAATTGAGGATCAAGTGGAAAGTTAATCATCATTTCATAATCACCACCTAAATGTTTGAGGGAATTTTTCCATGTTTCTTCAATGTTTTTATTAAAAATAAGTTTTGGAATAGCATCAACGGTTAGCCAGCTTTTTTCTTTCAGTTCTCCATCCAATTGCCCTTCACTCCAGCCACTGTACCCAATATAAAACCTGATCTTATTAAAATCGATATCATTATTTTTTATATAAGAAACAAGGCTTTCAAAATTACCTCCCCAATAAACCCCTTCAAGCACTTCTTCACCTCCTGGTATTAATTCAGGATATTGGTGCAAAAAGTGAATTGAATCTTTTTGAACCGGCCCCCCATAATAAACAGGAATTTCAAATTCATTAAGTTCAGGAATCAGGTTTCCCAAGGATTTCGGTAATTTTTTATTGAGTACGAAACCAATACTTCCTTCATCACTATGCTCGCAAAGAAAAATTACACTTCGAATAAAGTGGGGATCTTTTAAAAATGGATTGGCAATTAATAAAGTACCTCTTGCGGGAGAAATCATTAATCTAAATTATATTTATTTCATGAAGTGTATATTGCTTTACCAAAATATTTTTTTGAGGCTCTTAAAAGATAATAGTTAGTTAAAATTGCTTAAACTCCTGATACATTTTTTTTAAGGCAATAACCAAGGTTAATTTTGTAATTCATGAAGAAGATATTTCCAATAATAACGGTACTTATATTTTTTTCCCTTATTGGATTGATTTTTTTTCAATATCTCTGGGTAAAGCAAATGCACAATGATAAGGTGCTCCAGTTTGAAGAACTGCTAACTATCGTTACCTCAACAGCGGGGATGGAATTAGTAGAGCATAAAGGAAATTTATCACCATTTGATAATAAAAAAAACAATGATGTCCTTTCTTCTTTAGGGGGATTCCCTTTAACAATTACACATAAATTCAGTCGCCAGGAAATTTTTTCTAAAATTAAAAATGCATTTGAAGCCCATGGCCTTAAACATATCTCCTTTGAATTTGCGGTAGCTCCCACTTCAATGATTGGCGAGCAAGTGCAATCAGCCAACTTTTCTACATTTTTTCAGGATACGGCCGAAAATAAGTCTTTTGTTTATCCTTTAATTTCTCCAAGTGGCAGTATGTCAGAGGGTGTTTCTCAGGAAGAGTTACTTGTGGTTGTGGTGCCTGATTATAAAAATATTGTATGGAAACAAATGTCATGGATGGTAGTCGGCGCTGTTTTATTTACCATACTAATATTTGCTGCATTCTTTATAACACTAAAAGCATTATTAAAACAAAAAAAGCTTAGTGAAATAAAATCTGACTTCATCAATAATATGACGCATGAATTTAAAACACCCCTTGCTACTATTTCCCTTGCCGTAGATGCTTTAAAAAATGAAAAGGTAATTCAGGACAGAACTAAAACTGAATACTTTACCGGAATAATTAAAGAAGAGAATAAGCGGATGAACAAACAGGTGGAAACTATACTGCAGGCTGCCTTGTTGGATAGCCAACAAATTCAATTGAATTTAGAAACTTTGCATGCGCATGACTTAATTAGTGCAGCCATAAATAATATGAAATTACCTATTGAAGAAAAACAAGGTAAACTTGAGATAAACCTGAATGCCGCAAATGACTTAATTGTTGCAGATGAAGTTCATTTTACAAATCTTGTGAATAATTTGTTAGATAATGCTGTGAAATATTCGAAAGATAATCTGGCAATAAAACTTTCTACTCAGAACAACAACAACCAATTTAGAATTAAAATAGAAGACAATGGTTTAGGTATGAATAAAGAAACCTTGAGTCGCATTTTTGAAAAATTTTATCGGGCACATACAGGCAATCTTCATAATGTAAAAGGTTTTGGTTTGGGCTTGAGTTATGTAAAAAAAATTGTAGATGCTCATCGTGGAAGAATAAAAGCGGAAAGTACCCTTGGTAAGGGTAGCTGCTTTATAATTGATATGCCGCAAAAAAATATAATTCCTCCGGATAATGATCGCTCTTAAAATTATCTTTTAGCCAAAGGCACAACCAATTTTAATCCGCTCCATAAGTCACTTACTACACAAACTTTTACATCAACACGTTCATTTCTAATTGCAACATCTCGTATTGTATCTTCTGTAATATCCGTTACTATTCCTGCACTTTTTTATACCATGATACCCAGATAATTGTTGTGGATTTCATACATTTTTTTATTTTTTCATCTCTATTACAAATACTTTATTTGTTCTCACAAACAAATGAGTGAAGTTTTGGCTTTCGCTTTTCTTGCAAAACTGTGAGGATATATTTTGTTGTAACAGGTTGAAATATTCTTTTGGCGGTTCCATTAATTGAATTTTCAATTCTTTCTTGTTCCCAACTTTTCAAAAAGTGGTTTGCCAGAATAAACCTGCTGTAATTTCAGAATTATGTTAAACTAAAAATTGTTTACCTAAAGGAAATTAAAATTATGTGCATAAAAGTTTTTTATAAAATAATTGGTCAGGTGGTAAAAAGTGTTATTTTGTGGAGAATATTTTAAATTCTTTCTAAACCCTTAATAATGACAGGCTTCATAGGTGAATATGAATCTACTTTGGATGCCAAGGGACGTTTTTTACTTCCTGCAGCATTTAAGAAGCAGCTACCTAAAGGAAGTTCTGAAAATTTTGTGATCAACCGGGGTTTTGAAAAGTGCCTTAGTCTGTACCCTATAAAAAGTTGGGAGCCCATTTTTGCTGAGATAAGCGATTTAAATGATTTTGAACCTAAGGTTCGTCAATTCCGCCGATATTTTTTAAATGGTGCAATCCAGGTTGTGTTAGATACAGTTAACCGGTTACTTATACCAAAAAATTTAATGGAGTACGCTGGATTAGAAAAAAATATTGTCTTGGTTTCTGCAGTAAATAAAATAGAGATCTGGGATAAAAATAAATACCAACAGTTCTTTGAAAATTTTTCACCGGAAGCATTTAGCAATCTGGCTAAAGATGTTATGGCAGGTGATAAAAAAAATGAATTATAATTTATGCACCAGGGCATCTATCATGTGCCGGTAATGTTGCAGCAGGTTATAGAAGGATTAAAAATTAATCCGTCTGGTGTATATGTTGATTGCACATTCGGGGGTGGTGGTCACAGCAAGGCTATTCTGGATAAATTAAATGAGAAAGGTAAATTAATTGCATTTGACCAGGATGAAGAAGCAAAAAAAAATTTGCCTGATGATGCAAGAATAATTTTTGTATCTCAAAATTTTCGTCACCTGCAAAAATTTCTCCGGTTACATAAAATAACAGAAGTAGATGGCATATTAGCTGACTTAGGGGTTTCAAGTCACCAGTTTGATATACCAGAACGGGGGTTCTCAACCCGGTTTAATGCAAACATGGATATGCGGATGGATCAGCGACAGAAATTAATGGCAATGGATGTGTTAAAGAGTTATAATGAAGAAAGGTTGCATAAAATTTTTGAGCAATATGGAGAAGTTACTAATGCAAAAACGTTGGCCAGGTTGATTGTAAATAATAGAAATACAATCACTATTCAAACCATTGATGACTTTAAAAATGCAGTTCATTCCATCGTTAAGGGTAATCCGAATAAATATTTTGCTCAGGTTTTTCAGGCATTACGGATTGAAGTAAATGATGAATTTAATGCACTAAAAGATATGTTACTGCAATGCGTAGCCCTTTTAAAAGCGAATGGCCGTGTAGCTATCATCACTTTCCATTCTTTGGAAGACCGGATTGTAAAAAATTTTTTTAAGAATGGAGTTGAGGATGTGAGAACAGATGAAGTGTACGGCATTAAAAATGAAAATCCATTATATCTAATTACAAAAAAACCAATTATTCCCGGTGAGGAAGAACTCAAACAAAACCCAAGGGCACGAAGCGCAAAACTTCGTGTCGCTGAAAAAAAGAATTTTAAATAAAATCGATCAATAATATCTGATGACCCAAAATCTGGCTAAGCATCATAAAGAAAAAGTTTTCAATCCCAAAAAGGATTGGAGAAAATGGCTTTACTACCGGTGGATAGTAAAGAATATTCCCTTTTTTTTATTTATCGCATTACTTACTGTTTTGTATATAGCCAATGGCCATTATGCGGATAAGAATATCAGAAAGATTAATGCTACAGCAAAACATTTAAAAGAAATGGAATATGATTTTAAAACGGTGAAACGGGATGTTACTTTCAGAAGTAAAGGAAGCGAATTGGTAAAAGCTGTTGAACCCCTTGGGTTAAAAGAGCTTACTGCTCCACCAATGAAAATAGGTGACAGCACAAGGAACTAAAATTAAGTTGACTTAATATATTAAATACTAACTCAGGAAAATTGGATGTAAAAAAAGATATACTCTGGCGTGTTTACCTATGCTTCCTCTGCATTATTGTGTTGGGAGTGGTAGTGTTAGGCCGGGCTTTTTACATTCAGCGGGTTCAGGGAAGTTATTGGAAGAACATGAGTGACAGCCTGCATTTAAAGTATATGCCTATAAATGCAGAGCGCGGAAGTATTTATAGTGAAGATGGAAATATGCTTAGCACATCTATTCCTGTATTTGATGTTTACATTGATTTTGGAGCAGCAGGTTTGCGGGAAAAGCAAGGCAAAAGATTTTATGATAATATAGACTCCCTAAGTATTTCTTTATCCGGTCTTTTTAATGAAGCAACTGCTGTCGATTATAAAAAACAGTTATCAGCAGCTTATAAAAACGAAGACAGGTATTTTCTTTTAAAAAGAAAAATATCATTTGAGCAATACAAACAGTTAAGGGATTTTGTTTTAGTAAAAGAAGGAAGAAACAAAAGCGGATTTATTATTGATGTCCGCGATAGCCGCGTAAACCCTTATGTGCTTTTGGCTAATCGTACTATTGGTTTAAGCCGTGGCGATACCAGTAAAAATGTAGGGCTTGAAAGAACATATGATAGCTTGCTGAAAGGCCAGACGGGTCAGCGTTTGATACGATATATGGCAGGTGTATATGTACCGGTAGATGGTGCTGAAATTGAGCCTGAAAATGGAAAAGATATTATTACCACAATTGATACTTACATGCAGGATGTGGCGGAAAATGCATTGATGAAGATGATGGTGATGAATAACTCATTGCATGGTACATGCATTGTTATGGAAACAGCAACAGGTAAAATTAAAGCCATTGCTAATCTAGGCAAAAGGCCCGATGGAACTTACATGGAAGATTATAATTATGGTATTGGCAAAAAAACAGAACCGGGTTCCATTTTTAAATTGGCAACCTTATTATCACTTTTAGAAGATAAGCATGTTGATACAAACACAATAGTGGATTGTGAAGGTGGCAGTAAATCTTTCTCTGGACTGAGAATAAGAGATTCGCATTTAGGTTATGGGAATCTTACGGTTAAAGAGGCTTTTGCCAGATCATCAAATGTTGCATTTGCCAAACTTGCAGAACAATATTATAGCAATAATCCGAAGGCGTTTTACAATCATTTGCATAGGTTAAGATTGGATACAGCAACAGGCATTGATATTGTTGGCCAGGCTAATCCACTTATCAAAAAGCCAGGAGGTAAGTTTTGGGGAAAAACCACTTTGCCTTATATGGCACATGGCTACGAAGAACTGCTTACTCCCTTGCACATGTTGATGGTGTACAATGCTGTTGCCAATAATGGAAGAATGATGAAGCCTTATTTGGTTAACTCAGTGAGAAAATTGGGCATCGATGTAAAATCATTTACTCCTCAAACATTGGTTGAAAAAATATGCAGTGATGAAACCTTAGGAAAACTTAAAGCATGTTTAATGGATGTTGTGGAAAACCCACATGGTACGGCGCACAGTTTAAAAACTGATATGTATTCTTTTGGTGGCAAAACAGGTACAGCAGTAACTGCACTGGATAATCGGGGATATAACAAAGGCAATAAAATTTACCAATCTTCTTTCATCGGCTTTTTTCCGGCAGATAAACCAAAATATAGTATAGCTGTGGTAATTCAAAATGGTAATGAATCAAGGCTTGCATACGGAGGAGTAGTTTCAGCGCCTGTATTTAGAGAAGTAGCTGACAAGATTTATGCTTCTAATCTTTCTAATCATCCATTCTTTAATTCGGCAAATATTAATGATAGCTCCTCTTATAATTATTATGGATTGAAAAATGATATCAGCAAAATACTAGGGGTTTTAAACTTGCCTTATTTGGATTCCGCCGCAGCAGGATATTGGAGAAGTATAAATATGTATGACAATAAAGTAATTCTAAATGCAATCAACAATCCTTTGACGCAGTCAGCAACTATGCCTCGAGTAGTTGGTTTAGGTTTAAAAGATGCCATTTACATGCTGGAAAATTATGGATTAAAAGTTACAGCTGGCGGCAGAGGTAAAGTAATATATCAATCATTGCAGGAGGGTACAACATTTTCAAAAGGGCAAACTATTAATATACAATTGAATTAATGGCATTACTTCAGGATATATTATATAAAGTAAACATCTTATCAAAAAGTGGTAAGGCAATGGACTCTGTGTATGATTTGCAGATTGATTCAAGAAAAGTTACGCCAGGATCATGCTTCATCGCGATAAAAGGAAATACTACTGACGGTCATAATTATATTAATACTGCCCTGGCGAATGGCGCTACAATTATCGTATGTGAAAAACTTCCCGCCGATGCTAAGGACGATGCACTGTATATAATTGTTGAAAATAGCTCATTGGCTGCAGGGATTATGGCACATAATTTTTATGGTCAGCCATCACATAAAATAAAATTAATAGGTGTTACCGGAACTAACGGAAAAACAACCGTTGCCACACTTTTATTCAAATTATTTTCTGCAATAGGTTATAAATGTGGTTTAATAAGCACTGTTCAGAATCAGATTGTTGATGAAGTATTGGCTTCCACGCATACCACGCCTGATGCTATCAAAGTAAATGAGTTACTGTCAAACATGCTGAAAGCAAACTGTACCCATGTTTTTATGGAAGTAAGCTCACACGCATTAGATCAGGAAAGAGTAGCCGGGCTTCATTTTACAGGAGGTGTATTTACTAACATTACCCATGATCACCTTGATTACCATAAAACCTTTGATGAATATATAAAAGCCAAGAAAAAATTCTTTGATGAACTTTCTTCTAACGCGTTTGCAATATCTAATGCAGATGATAAGCGTGGAGCAATCATGCTACAGAATACCAAGGCAAAAAAATATTTCTATAGCCTTAAAACCATGGCCGAGTTTAAAGGAAAGATATTAGAGAATAGTTTAAGCGGATTGTTGCTGACGATAAATGACACAGAAGTACATTTTAAACTTATAGGAACATTTAATGCATATAACCTTTTAGCTGTTTATGGAGCAGCAGTGTGTTTAGGAGAAGATAAGCAAATCATATTACAGGCCTTGAGCAATATTACCGGGGCTGAAGGCAGGTTTGATTTTATGGTTTCACAAAAAGATAAAGTTATTGGTATTATCGATTATGCTCATACCCCTGATGCATTACTAAATGTTCTCGCAACCATTAAAAATTTAAGGCAGGGAGAAGAGAAAATTCTTACTGTAGTTGGATGTGGTGGCGACAGGGATAAAACCAAGCGGGCTGTTATGGCTGAAGTTGCTTGTGAACATAGTGATAAAATATTTTTCACTTCTGATAATCCACGCAATGAAGATCCGAATGAAATAATAAAAGATATGGAAGGTGGAGTTAATATCACCTGCCGCAAAAAATATATTTCTATAGCTGATCGAAAAGAAGCCATTAAAACTGCCGTTAGCTTTTCCAATAAAGAAGATATTGTTTTAGTGGCAGGCAAGGGGCATGAAAAATATCAGGAGATAAAAGGAATTAAACATCCTTTTGATGATAAGGGTGTATTGGCAGAAATGTTTGAATTATTAGATAAATAACACAACGATTAACCGTATTTGAATGTTGTATCACTTATTTGAATGGCTTACTAAAAATGGAATAAAATTTCCGGGTAGCGGGCTATTCCAATTTATAAGCTTCAGGATATTACTTTCTGTGTTATTGTCTTTAGCGATTGCAACACTTTTTGGTAAAAAAATAATAAACTTTCTAAAAAGAAAACAAATTGGTGAATCTGTACGTGACCTTGGTTTGCAGGGAGAAAAACAAAAGACCGGTACACCAACAATGGGCGGTATAATAATCATACTGGCCATCCTTATTCCCACATTATTATTAGCTAACCTGGATAAAGTTTATGTACGGCTGATGTTGTTAAGTACTGTATGGCTGGGCATTATTGGCTTCATTGATGATTACCTTAAAATAAAAGCAAAACGGATTGCAAAAGAAAAAGGAATTGATTATCACAAAACAAATGCTGATGGATTGGCAGGATGGTTTAAAATATTTGGTCAGGTAATACTTGGAATAATAATCGGCACAACACTTTACTTTAACGAGAGTGTTGTTGTTAAAAGAGAAATTGTAACGATTGCAGGAGATACAGCATGGTCCATACAAAGAGGAGAGAAAAAAATAAAAGAAGATACAGTTTTTGCAGATGGAAAAATTAGTCGTTTTGTAACCGTTAAAACACCCATCACTACAATTCCATTTGTAAAAACGCATGAATTTAACTATGCAAAACTGCTTCCTAAAAGCATGGAAGAATACACTTACATTTTATACATCCTTATAGTAATATTTATTGTAACAGCAGTTTCTAATGGCGCAAATATAACCGATGGGTTAGATGGATTGGCTACCGGTGTAAGTGCCATAATTGGCTTTGGTCTGGGGGTATTTGTATTTGTAAGCGGGGATGTGCGAATAGCCGAGTATTTAAATATAATGTTTATCCCGAATCTTAGTGAGTTAGCAATTTTTATAGCAGCGTTTGTTGGTGCATGTGTGGGCTTTTTGTGGTACAATGCTTACCCTGCTCAAATCTTTATGGGTGATACCGGCAGTTTGGCACTTGGCGGTATTATAGCATCGCTGGCAATTATTGTTCGTAAAGAATTACTGATACCGATTTTTTGCTTTGTGTTTTTTGTAGAGCTTTTGAGTGTGATGCTACAGGTAAGTTTTTTTAAATATACCAAGCGAAAATTTGGAGTGGGTAAGAGAATTTTCTTGATGAGCCCATTGCATCATCATTATCAGATGCAAGGTTATCATGAAAGCAAGATTGCAGTAAGATTTTGGGTTATCACCATTTTATCTGTGATAACAGCAATAGTAACATTAAAACTGAGATAATAAAAATAGTGATCGAGAAACCAATGGGGGTTTTAAGATGTAAGAGGCTCTGAGAAAAACCATGAATTCCAATATCTGTGAAGAATAGAAGACCCATTAAATTCTATACCGTTGAAAAACCATTTTTTTCTTAATAGTAAAAAATGGACAAAAGAAGAATCGTAATACTTGGCGCCGGAGAAAGCGGCATAGGAGCCGCTTTACTCGCCCGGCAAAAAGGGTATGATGTATTAGTAAGTGATTCAAGCGAAATTAAGGCACTGTATAAAAATGAGCTTGAGTTAAATAAAATCGATTTTGAAGAAGGACATACGGAGGAAAGAGTGTTAAATGCAGATGTTATAATAAAAAGCCCTGGTATACCAGAAGAGAATGAATTAATTAAAAAGATAAGAGCAAAACGAATTGAGATCATAAGTGAAATAGAATTTGGATATAGATATAAAGGTGATAGCAGGATAATAGCAGTAACCGGAAGCAATGGAAAAAGCACTACAACAGCATTGGTTTATCATATATGCAAAACAGCAGGGTTGAGTTGTGCTTTGGTAGGAAACATAGGTTATTCATTTGCAAGACAGGTTGCAGAGGAGCCAAAGGATATATATGCAGCAGAAATAAGTTCTTTTCAATTAGATGATATAAAAGATTTTAGGCCGGATATAGCTATACTATTAAACATAAGCGAAGATCATTTAGACAGGTATGATTACAAATTTGAAAATTATATTAAAAGCAAATTCAGAATAATAGAAAATCAGACGGAAAAGGATGTATTTATTTATTGCCTTGATGATGAAATAACAGTGAAGAACTTAAATAAATTTTTAATCAGATCTAACCCATTACCAATCACTATGAGTAAACCACTGCCACAAGGCGCATACATTTCAGATGCAAAAATGCATTTGAAATGGAAACAGGAAGAAGTATTAATGAATGTAGAGGATTTTGCTGTAAAAGGAAAACATAATCAGTATAACACTATGGCCGCAGGGCTTGCAGCTGTAGTAATGGATATACGAAAAGTAAGAATCCGGGATGCCGTACAAACTTTTGAAAGCCTTGAGCATAGGATGGAACCTGTTGCAACAATTAAAGGAGTAGAATTTATTAATGACAGTAAAGCTACAAATGTAAACAGTACCTGGTATGCTTTGGAAAGTATAACAAAACCAACAATTTTGATTTTGGGGGGCATTGATAAAGGGAATGATTATTCTTTTATCAAAGACCTTGTAAAAGAAAAAGTAAAAGCAATTGTTTGTATGGGTATCGACAACAGAAAAATTCATGAGGCATTTGGAAATGAAGTGGAACTTATTGTTAATACAAACAATGTAAAAGATGCGGTGCAATCAGCATTTCATTTTGCCAATAAAGGAGATGTAATTCTTCTTTCTCCTGCATGTGCAAGTTTTGATCTATTTAAAAATTATGAAGACAGGGGAAAACAATTTAAACAAGCAGTAAAAGAGTTGTAAAAAAATAAATTCAGCAGGATAAAAATCCATTGAATAATTTATAAAAGTGTAGAAGTTAATCAAATGAATACAGTCGATAAAAGCCAGCTCTCAAACTCCACCTTCTCCCGGCCAGTATCGGGATGGAGAGGTGCAGGCGGAGAGGTGTTTAACCGAACAAAAGGGGATAAGGTTATATGGGCTATGGTCATTTTGCTAACACTTGTTAGTATTCTTGTTGTGTATAGCAGCATAGGTTCACTGGCTTATAAAATGAATAAGAGTACAGAAAGTTATTTGTTTAAACAGATAGCATTTATTGCACTGGGCGTACTCATCATTTACTTTGCACATCGGGTTAACTACACAATATATTCCAGGGTAGCTACCATACTGTTCATAATATCCATCCCGTTACTATTTTATACATTAAAATATGGAAGTAATATAAACGACGCTAACCGCTGGATAAAACTACCGGTTATCAATATGACTTTCCAAACCTCAGATCTTGCTAAGCTTGCTATTTTCATGTACATAAGCAAGCAACTAAGCCGAAAGCAAAATGTAATAAAAAATTTTAGAAAAGGGTTTCTTCCATTGATAATGCCGGTGATAGTAATCTGTTTATTAATTGCCCCTGCAAATCTTTCAACGGCAGTATTGATTGGCGGTACAGCACTCATGTTGATGTTCATCGGCCGTGTTAATACTAAACATATTTTGTTGGTAATTGGTGCAGCCTTATTGCCTATCATTTTTTTAATTGTTGTATCAACCAATTATTATGATAAAGAGCAGCATAAAACAAAATTGCTTCCATCAGCATTAACTTTTGGTAGAATGCCAACATGGATAAAGCGTGTACAGGATTTTATGTATGCTGATAAAGCTCAAACATCTTACCAGGTTCAGCAGGCAAAAATTGCTATTGCAAAAGGCGGCTGGTTTGGCATGGGGCCCGGTAAAAGTGAGCAAAGAAATTTTTTACCACACCCTTACAGTGATTTTATTTATGCGATCATCATTGAAGAATATGGTTTGTTCGGAGGTGCAGTTATCATGTTTATTTATTTATTGTTTTTGTTTCGAAGTATAAAACTTTTTCAAAAATGTCCTTATGCATTTGGAGCATTTCTGGCAGTGGCACTCAGTTTCACATTGGTGATACAGGCAATGGTAAATATGGCCGTTAATGTAAATGTATTCCCTACTACCGGTGTCACTTTGCCCTTGGTGAGTATGGGTGGCAGCAGTTTGTGGTTTACGTGTTTTTCTATTGGGATTATTTTGAGTGTGGCCCGTAATGTTGAGCAAATGGAAGGAAAAACTGTTTTGGCAGAAGTGGCAGCAGCAGAATCAACTGGGGCAACAGAATTGGATGAAGATGAGAAAGCAAAGAAGTAGGTTTTGAGTTAAAAAAATTTATCTGTTTATGAATTACATCATGTACAATAAAACAATAAGTCCTTTTCCCGCACAATGGATGATAGCATATGAAAAATGAAGATTATATAAAATCTCTTAATGAAACTCCTTTGAAAAGTAGCAGGGGTTACCGCATCATTATAGCAGGAGGTGGAACAGGGGGGCATATATTTCCTGCAATTGCTATTGCTAATGCATTAAAGGCAAAGCAGCCAGATATAGAAATTTTATTTGTTGGTGCTAAGGACAAAATGGAAATGGAAAAAGTCCCTCAGGCAGGGTATAAAATTATTGGGCTTTATATCGCAGGATACAACAGAAGTTCTTTACTTAAAAATATTTTGCTACCCTTTAAGCTCGCAAAAAGTTTTAGTCAGGTGAGGAAGATATTAAATGATTTTAAACCCCATGCAATTGTGGGAGTGGGGGGGTATTCAAGTTTCCCGGTGTTGAGATTGGCGCAAACGGCACGCATACCAACATTTATTCATGAAAGTAATTCGTATGCAGGTAAAAGTAATATAATGCTCAGCAAGAATTCTTCTAAAATTTTTGTTGCCTCTTATGGGATGGATAAATTTTTTCCAAAGGAGAAAATTATGATGACAGGCAACCCTGTAAGAAAAATATTTTCTGAAAATAAAATATCCAGAAAAGATGCCTTGCAATTTTTTGGATTAAAAGAAGAAATGACAACAATTTTTGTAATGGGAGGTAGTTTAGGCGCAAGAAGTATTAATACTGTGATTGAAAACAATCTTGATTTTTTTAAGAAAAATAATTTACAGCTTATCTGGCAGACAGGTAAAAGTTATGCATCTGCAGCAGCCGGTGCAGAAGAAGAAAGGGATAATATATGGACAAATGCATTTATAAATGATATGGAATATGCATATGCTGCCTCAGACATTGTGGTATCACGTTCCGGCGCAATGGCAATAGCTGAATTATGTGTAGTGGGTAAGCCTGTAATTTTTGTGCCATATCCCCATGCTGCCGAAGATCATCAAACCGCCAATGCAAACGCATTGGTAACACAAAATGCGGCAATGATGATTAAAGACAGTGAAGTTGGCGATAAGTTAATTGATATGATAAACTATCTGGCAACGGACTTTGTAAAAACTGATCAATTGAAAGAAAACATCGTTAAGCTAAGTAACACAAATGCAGATGAATTAATTGCAAGCGAAATTCTGAAAACATTAAATGATTGATTTAAAAAACATATCAAGAATTTATTTTATTGGCATTGGAGGCATTGGTATGAGTGCCTTGGCAAGATATTTCTTAGCAAAAGGAGTTACAATAAGTGGCTATGATAAAACAGAGACAACCTTATCAAAGCAATTAGAAAACGAGGGAATAAAGATTCATTATACTGACGATATAAATTTATTGGATAAGGGTGCTGAATTAATAGTATATACCCCTGCTGTACCAAAAGAGCATAAAGAGTTAGTTTATTATCAGCAAAATAATTACTTGCTATTAAAACGAAGTGATGTGTTGGGAAAGATCACTGAAAACTCTTTTAATATTTGCATTGCCGGCACTCATGGTAAAACTACTATCAGCGCTATGGTTGGGCATATTCTCCGCGACAGTGGTTACGGGTGCAATGCTTTTTTGGGTGGTGTGGCTGTTAATTACAATACCAATTTTTGGAGCAGCGAAAAAAATGTTTGTGTTGTAGAGGCGGATGAATATGATCGCAGCTTTTTAAAATTAAAACCTGATATAGCAATCATTTCTGCTATGGATGCAGATCACCTGGATATTTATGGAACAGAAGAAGCAATGCAAGATGCTTTTATTGAATTTACTGCAGCAATAAAACCGAATGGATTGCTTTTAAGCAAGCATGGATTAAAAAGAGGTAATGAATTATCGGCGCCGATCCATTTACACTACAGTTTACAAAATGAGGCTGCTGAGATATATGCACACAATATTGTTATGAACCGGGGAACTTTTCAATTTGATGTAATATCACAAGACTGGACGTTGAATGATGTTACATTAAATATGGGTGGAATGCACAATGTTGAAAACGTTATTGCGGCTATTGTTGTAGCCCAACATTTAAAAATTGATCCCGATAAAATAAGATCTGCAATACAAAATTTCAAAGGAGTAAAAAGAAGGTTTGAATATGTTATTGCCCCCTCTCTTTCTGATAATGGGTGGGATGAGATTGTCTTTATTGATGACTATGCACATCACCCTGAAGAATTAAAGGCTTTAATAACCAGTGCCAAAACATTATTCAGTGACAGGCGATGTACAGTTGTTTTTCAGCCGCATCTTTTTACACGTACAAGAGATTTTGCTGATGAGTTTGCTCAAATTCTTGACATGGCAAATGAAGTTATCCTTTTGCCGATATACCCGGCACGGGAATTACCGATTGAAGGTGTTACAAGTGAATTGATATTGAATAAAATAAAAAATCAAAATAAAAGTCTAAAAACAAAAGAAGAACTCCTGGATTATTTAAGTGCTTCGAAAATTTCCCACTCAACTGCCGGAGAGAGTCGGGGTGAGGTATTTATTACAGCAGGGGCAGGTGATATTGATACAATTGTAGAACCTTTAAAACAGATTATTCTAAATCAATCTTTGAATTAGCATGTCAGGAAAGAAACGATATACAGCTAAAAGAATTTTCGGTAGCCTGTTATGGGCATCAATGGGTTTGGCAACTGTTGTATTACTTGGGGCTGCCATGAGCATAAGAAATAATAAACATTGCAAAGGGGTAAGCATTAATATCAGCGGCGTACAGAATAATTT
>JBBJOK010000013.1:2776-3885 GCA_037721545.1 Chitinophagaceae bacterium | reverse complement strand
ATAATAAACATTGCAAAGGGGTAAGCATTAATATCAGCGGCGTACAGAATAATTTTTTTATTGACAAAAAAGAGATTTATAATATGCTTGAAAAAATAAATGGTGGCAAATTATCAGGAGAAACGATAAGCTCGTTTAATCTGGCTGCAATTGAAAATATGTTGGAGAAAAATCAATGGATAAAAA
Source organism: Chitinophagaceae bacterium (assembly GCA_037721545.1). Lineage (GTDB taxonomy): Bacteria > Bacteroidota > Bacteroidia > Chitinophagales > Chitinophagaceae > Ginsengibacter. Next base: position 3,699 of record JBBJOK010000013.1, on the reverse strand, counting down.
ATGCGGAGTTGTTTTTTGATAATAATGAAATGCTTAGGGTAGACGTAGTTGAAAGAGAACCTGTAGCAAGAATTTTTACAACAACAGGTTCTTCATTTTATCTTGATACTGATCTCACAAAATTACCCCTGAGCGACAAATCATCTGCAAGGGTGCCGGTATTCAGCAGTTTTTCATCGCAAGCCACTGCAAAAGCTGATAGCATTTTATTAACCGATGTTAAAAACATTGCTATTTATATTTTGAATGATGACTTCTGGATGGCACAAATTGACCAGGTAGATATTACGGCTGCCCGAACCTTTGAAATGATACCAAAAGTTGGGAACCAGATTATCGTTTTTGGCAATTCAGATAATTATTCCGAAAAGTTTACAAACCTGCTTACGTTTTATAAGCAGGTTGCTACAAAAGTTGGATGGAATAAATATTCTAAAATAGATGTACAATATAAAGGGCAGGTGGTAGCAGTAAAACGGGGGGTTGAAGATGTTGTATTGGATTCACTAAGAACAAAACAAATTATGCAGAATATTGTTCTCAATGCGCTTAAACAGGCGAACGATAGCACAAAGAATATTCAATTGGTTCAGCTGCCGGATGAAAATTTTATACCTGCGGCATCACATCAAAATGACATACCTGATGAACAAATCATTACAACTAATACAAACCCTGTGATTGTTGAACCGGTTAATGCAGCGCCTGTTATTAATAAAACACCAGGCGCCGATGTTCAAAAAAATATTGTTTCTCAAAGAAAAATTATTGTTCCAGTTGAAAAAAAAGTTAGCGTTTCAAGTGGGGCAGTTTCAGCAAAACCCCCTGTGTCAAATAAAAAGCAAAATTCAACACAAAAAACTATTGTATTAAAATCTTCACCAACAAAACCAATAATTAAATCACCAACTAAACCAATAATT
>JBBJOK010000013.1:0-2676 GCA_037721545.1 Chitinophagaceae bacterium | reverse complement strand
GTTATGCCTCCAAAAAATGATTATTAATATATACACACAACAAAAACACATACAACTATGAACAGCGAACAACCCATTATTGTCGGTCTGGACATTGGCACTACAAAAATTGCAGCCATAGCCGGAAGAAAAAATGAATTTGGCAAACTTGAAATTCTTGGATTCGGCCGGGCCAACAGCAACGGCGTACAACATGGTATGGTATTAAATATTGATCAAACAATAAAAGCCATACAAACAGCATTGGAAAATTGTTACGCCAGTAATCCCACTTTACCTATAAGTGAAGTGTATGTTGGCATTGCCGGGCATCATATAAAAAGCCTCCAAACCCGCGGCGACATTGTGCGCCAAAATACAGATGAAGAAATTAAGCAGGCAGAAATTGATCAGTTAGTAAATGATCAATATAAAACATACATACCAGCCGGAGACCAGATCATTGATGTTATTCCACAGGAATTTACGGTAGATAATTTTCAAAATATACCTGACCCTATTGGTTATAGCGGTGTAAAAATCGGCGCCAATTTTCACATTATCACAGGCGATAAAAATGCAATAAGAAATATTAATAGAAGTGTGGATAAAGCAGGATTAAAAACCAAAGACCTTGTTCTTCAGCCATTAGCTTCTGCCGCTGCTGTAATGTGCGACCACGATTTTGAGGCAGGTGTTGCTATTGTTGATATTGGTGGTGGTACAACTGATCTTGCTGTATTTTATGAAGGCATCTTAAAGCACACGGCTGTTATTCCTTTTGGTGGTGAAAATATTACCAATGATATTAAAACGGGGTTAGGTGTATTAAAAACCCAGGCCGAGCAAATGAAGGTTCAATTTGGTAGCGCATTGGCAGAAGAAGCAAAGAGCAACGCATTTATTACAATTCCGGGTTTGCGAGGCATGGCTCCTAAAGAAATATCAGTAAAAAATCTTGCAAGCATTATCCAGGCACGCATGAGTGAAATAATGGATTTTGTTTCTTATCACTTAAAGCAGGTTGGTTTAGATAATAGGATGTTGAATGGCGGTGTAATCCTTACGGGCGGCGGTTCTCAGCTAAAACATTTAATTCAGTTGACTGAATATGTTACCGGACTAAATGCAAGAATAGGCTATCCCAATGAACATCTTGCAGGCGGACATATTGAAGAACTGGCGAAGCCAATGTACTCAACATGCCTTGGTTTGATTTTAAAAGGCTACAATGATTATGAAAACAAGCGCAAGCAGTTTGAACTTCATTTCAAGAAAGTTGAAGTGCCGGAAGGCTTACAACAACAGGAAGAATTAGAAACAGTAGAAGAAGATCAAAAAGTATCAAAGGTAAAACAACGCAAAACGCTGAAAGGGTTTATGGATTCATTAAAAATCGGATTGATTGATATGTTTAAAGAGGAAGAAGATGCAAAACTTTAAGGCCTCTTAATCTCCCTAAGAGAAACCTTGGGAGACTCTGGAAATTTAAGGTGACTTCTAATATCTAAACTAATACACAATTAAAAAAATAAACCTGTACGTACAGACTAACCCAAAAATAAATCCATTATGATACATTTCGATTTGCCAAAAGAAAAATCTTCCATCATCAAAGTTATTGGTGTTGGCGGTGGAGGCAGTAATGCCGTTAATCATATGTTTAACCAAAATATTGATGGCGTAAACTTTATCATCTGTAATACTGATGCCCAGGCTATATCATTAAGCCATGTTCCAAATAAAATTCAACTTGGCCCTCACCTTACGCAGGGGCTTGGTGCCGGAGCTAACCCGCAAATTGGCAGAGAAGCCACTGAAGAAAGCCTGGAAGAAATAAAGCGGATTCTTGAAGTTAATACCAAGATGGCTTTTATTACTGCAGGCATGGGCGGTGGCACAGGTACAGGGGGTGCGCCTATCATTGCAAAAATTTGTAAAGACCTTGGTATTCTTACGGTAGGTATTGTTACTACACCATTTGCTTACGAAGGCAAAAAAAGGTTTGCACAAGCTGAAGAAGGTATTAGAAAATTAAAAGATTATGTTGATACATTACTTGTGATAAGCAATGATAAAATGCGTCATCAGTTTGGTAATCTTACTATGAAAGCCGCATTTTCTAAGGCTGATAATGTTTTAGCAACTGCAGCAAAATGCATAACCGATGTAATAAATAGTACGGGTCAAATTAATGTTGACTTTGCTGATGTATGTACAGTTATGCGCAATGGTGGCGTGGCAATATTAGGAAGCGCTGCAAGCGAGGGAGAGAACAGGGCACAGAAAGCGATTGAAGATGCATTGAATTCTCCATTACTTAATGATAACGATATCAGGGGAGCTAAATGGATACTTATTAATATTAATTCTGCCGAAGGCGAAAACGAATTCACCATGGATGAGGTGGAGACAATACAGAATCATTTATTAAGCCAGGCCGGAGAAGATACCGATGTTATTTTAGGATTAGGATATGATAATGCATTGGAAAATAAAATAGGTATTACTTTAATTGCTACAGGTTTTGAACATAAAGATCCCTTTGATAAAAAAGAAGCGCCAAAAGAAGCAAATAAAATAGAAGACAAAATTGTTATGACCTTAGCGCAGCCCGAAGAGAAGAAAAATTTATACCAGCAACCTGTTTTTCAATTTGATCAGAAAAAAGAAGTTAGAAAGCCGGAAGTAAAGGAA
>JBBJOK010000184.1:4301-6256 GCA_037721545.1 Chitinophagaceae bacterium | reverse complement strand
TATATACCGGAACCACGCATAGAAGAGCAGATGGTAAAGGAACAACCGGAACTGATTATGATATGACGGTTATTGGAAATTATCCACGTGATATAAATTTTAAATCAAGAAATGTAGCTGGATTTTTTGAAAATATTTTCCGCCTCTCCCCTAAATTATTAATTATACCGGGGCTGCGTTACGAATGGCTAGAAGGTTCCGCCTCGGGCAGAAACGGATATTCTTCCGGCGGAGCAGAAATTATTTTACAGAATATAAAACGGAGCCGCAATTTTTTACTTGCAGGGATCGGTGCTGAATTTCATTTGACAAAAGGCACAGAATTATATGCTAACATTTCCCAGGCTTACCGGCCAATACAATTTGCAAACCTTCAGGCTCCACCAACAACAGATATAGTAGATCCTAACTTAAAAGATGCAAAAGGATACAATGCTGATATTGGTTATCGTGGCAAAATCAAAAATTTTCTCCAATTTGATATAAGTAGTTTTTATTTAGAATACAATAATCGGGTAGGTACCATCACTCCTTCAGGTGCTTCATATCGGTTAATTACCAACGTAGGCAACAGTATTAGCAAAGGTTTAGAAAGCTTTGTGGAGTTTAATATTATAAAAGCTTTTACTAAAATAAAAAATATCGATTTTATTATTTTTGGTTCTTATAGTTATACCGATGCTAAGTATAGTGGTGATCACAAAGACGCCGCTACTAAAGGAAAAAGAGTTGAAAATGCTCCAAAAGATATTTTCAGAGGTGGATTGACGTTGGGATACAAAGATCTTTTACTTACGGGTCAATCAAGTTTTGTGGGCAAAACATTTAGTGATGCAAATAACACTGTGAAACCTACCACAAATGGACAAAATGGTTTAATTCCATCATACAACATTACTGATTTAACAGCAACCTATAAATTTTCTAAACACTTGAATATTAAAACCGGCATAAATAATATTTTGAATGAAAGATATTTTACAAGGCGTGCAGGTGGATATCCAGGTCCAGGCGTTTTGCCTGGTGATGGAAGAACTTTCTTTATTTCTGTAGGAGCAAAATTCTAAATAGAATTAGTGAAACAAAAGCTCACAAGGTTTTAGCCCGGTGTGTTTCTTAAATGCAGTGGAAAAATGAGAAATAGAAGAATAGCCGAGTAATGCCGAAACATCAGTTACACTCAATCCCTTTTCATACAAAAGATATTTTGCATGCTCCATTCGTTGGCTTTGAAAAAAATCAAATATGGTGGTGCCATACATTTCTTTAAATCCCTTTTTAAGGTAGCATTCATTTATGGCAACCTTACGGCTTAACGCTTTTATAGTTAAGGGCTCACTGATATGAAGCAATAAAATTTCCCTTGCTTTTGCAATCTTTTCCCTATCAGCTTCATTTTCTAAAAATTTGCAGGAAAAATTTTCTTCCGATTCACCAGCCATACACTCCATACTATACAATAACAGCATCTGTGTTTGGGCATTGATGTAAATATTTTCAAGACTGTCAGAGTAAGAATGATTTAGTAAGGCCTCCAAAACCATCCTTGTTTTTCCGCAAAGCGGCATGATTTTACTAAAGCTGAAAGTGTGCTTAAAGTTTAAGATATCATCAGAAAAGGTAGTTTGTTTTATCCCTTTTACAAATTGAGATAAATGGGCAGGAGTAAATTTAAAACTTACCAGGTCCACTGTATCGATCCTTTCCTCACATTTTATAGATTGATGGAATTTACAGGAATCACATTCTGTATTTTTTGCCCTGCAATAAGTATTTCCGGAGATACAAAATTTTAATTCAAGATGATTTTCAGCGGTCTCATCCTTTTTAAAATGATATATCATCATCCCCGTATCATCAATGTTAGTTTGTGCTAATTTTTTATACCGCTTTATATGATACTGGACTGAACCAGGGATCGTTTGCTGTTTTTCCTGTAATACTTGATGCTGCCC
>JBBJOK010000184.1:1675-4201 GCA_037721545.1 Chitinophagaceae bacterium | reverse complement strand
TTATGAGCACAGAAACAGCAACCCCCACAACTAAGATTTTAACCCCCGAAAATAATGGATACGGTGCAGATAGCATACAGGTTTTAGAGGGTTTGGAAGCAGTGCGTAAGCGCCCTGCCATGTACATTGGCGATATTGGGAACAAAGGATTACATCACCTGGTTTATGAAGTAGTTGATAATTCCATTGATGAAGCATTAGCTGGCCATTGTAAAAATATTACTGTTACAATTAATGAAGATAATTCCATCACCGTTCAAGATGATGGAAGGGGAATACCGACGGGCATGCATACTAAAGAAAACAGGAGTGCTTTGGAAGTGGTAATGACTGTTTTACATGCAGGAGGAAAGTTTGATAAAGATTCTTACAAGGTAAGTGGAGGTTTGCATGGAGTGGGTGTAAGCTGTGTAAATGCACTAAGCTCAAAATTGCATGTTGTTGTAGATCGTGATGGTAAAAGGTTTGAGCAGGAGTATGCAAAAGGAATTCCTCAATATACGGTTCGAGAAGTTGGTGAAAGCGATACGCATGGTACCTGTGTTCAATTTTGGCCAGATACCACCATATTTATTGTTTCAGTTTATAACAGGGAAATTTTAGAAGGTCGTTTAAGAGAGTTATCCTTTTTAAACAGGAAGATTACCATCCACTTAAATGATTTAAGAGAAAAGGATGAAGAGGGCAATACATACACAAAAACTTTTTATAGCGAAGGCGGTATAGTTGAATTTGTAGAAATGCTGGATAACAATGCGAACCGACATCCGCTATTGCCAAAGGTTATTTATTGCGATGGGCATGATGTTAACAGCAACGTGATGGTTGAAGTAGCGATGGTTTACAATACCGGTTATCAGGAGCATTTATTCAGCTATGTAAATAATATAAATACCATTGAAGGTGGTACACACGTAGCTGGGTTTCGCCGTTCTATAACAAGAGTTTTCAAAAGTTATGGTGAAAAGGAAGGCATGTTCGAAAAAGCTAAAGTGGAAATTGAAGGTGATGATTTCAGGGAGGGTCTTTCTGCAATCATTTCTGTAAAAGTACCGGAGCCTCAATTTGAAGGTCAAACAAAAACCAAACTGGGAAACAGTGAGGTAATGGGTGTTGTAGATACAACGTTGAGCCGTGTGTTGGTTGCTTATCTGGAAGAGAATCCCAAAGATGCAAAAACAATAATTCAAAAAGTTATTCTGGCTGCACAGGCAAGAGCTGCTGCAAAAAAAGCCAGGGATATGGTTCAGCGCAAAAGCGTACTAACTGGTGGCGGCTTGCCGGGTAAACTTGCAGATTGTAGTGATAAAGATCCATTTAGATGTGAATTATTTTTAGTAGAGGGTGATTCAGCAGGAGGTACAGCAAAGCAGGGAAGAGATAGAAGCTATCAAGCTATTCTTCCGCTTCGTGGTAAAATATTGAATGTTGAAAAAGCAATGGAACACCGTATTTATGATAATGAGGAGATAAGAAATATGTTCACTGCTCTTGGTGTGAAAATAGGTACTCCCGAAGATCCCAAGGCTTTAGATATCACAAAACTTCGTTATCATAAATTGATTATTATGACGGATGCCGATGTGGATGGAAGTCATATCGCAACGTTGATACTCACTTTTATTTTCCGATACATGAAGGAATTAGTAGAGCAAGGATATGTTTATATTGCTCAGCCCCCGCTATATCTTATTAAAAAAGGCAAAGAGCAAGCCTATGCATGGGATGACGATGACAGAAAGGCGTTTGTTGCAAAATATGCCAATGGTAAAGAAGAAACTGTTCATGTTCAGCGATATAAAGGTTTGGGAGAAATGAATTCCGAACAACTTTGGGAAACCACAATGGACCCTTCCCGAAGAACATTAAAGCAGGTTACTATTGATAGTGCTCCGGAAGCTGATCGTGTATTCAGTATGCTGATGGGAGATGAAGTTCCCCCCAGAAGAGAGTTTATTGAAACACATGCAAAGTATGCTAAGATAGATGTGTAGAATCGGAGTTGTGCGCTATATTGATCTGACTCTATAATATTTAAATCATAAACGGATATGAAAAGTTTTTTCGTAATAACTTTTTCACTTTTCACCATCTCACTCTCTTATGGACAAAAGCGCACCATAAAATTTGATATTCTAACCGGTCTCAATAAACCATTAGGCTCTCTTGACTTTGCTAATAATATTGGCTGGCGAATTGGCGGCGGAATTAGATACAGACTTAAAAATAAATCTTCAATAAATATTTTGCAATTGAATTATGATGCATTTACTAAAGGAGTTGTTGCCGATGTTCCTTATCAAAAAGAAAATGATAAACTTTCAAAAACTTTATCCATTTTAACCGGTTATTCATACCAAATCTTTAAAAAAGTTTACATAGGAGGAAATGCAGGAGTTGGATTTGTAGGGCACGACAAAAATGACAGGGTTACAAAGTTTGGAATAAATCCATTGATTTCATACGAGCCCTTTAGAGAAGTATTTGTTGACTTCTCATATCTTAATTTTCTGGGTGGTTTCCGAA
>JBBJOK010000184.1:0-1575 GCA_037721545.1 Chitinophagaceae bacterium | reverse complement strand
AATAAATTTTAGCTATAATTACGTATAAAAAACTACATTTGACTATACCACGGATGAGTATCCATGGTTTATTTCATATTTATTAACTATAAAACTATACAACATGTCATCAAAAATGTTAACAGCTTATTGCATGAAAACCAAAGAAAAAAATTGCCCAATGCATGATGCTGTAATAACTAAAACTTCCCGTGGAGGTTATATGGCCCAGGGAAACGATGGTAAGGGAAACAAAATGACTACAATGCTTAGCGAAGCAAATGCACTTCAAGCTGTAAAAGATGGCGTAGCAAAGAAGAGCTGGTAATATCTTCCAAAATTTTTAAAGTGGCGATACAGATTTTTTCTGTGTCGCTTTTTTTTTTTGCATTAACTAAATAAATTAGTATTTTTATACTAAATAAATTAGTTATGCAATCTACTTTTTTACCTGGTGCAAATTCATATGAAGAACATCTTTACGAATATTTGTTAGTTATACATCCTGATAGCGGTGTATATAAAAAAATAGAAGCTGAGAAACAGGACTTTTATAATGAATATAAAGAGAAGATCGCCATAAAAACAAAACCGCATATTACGGTTGCAAATTTCCTTGCTAAAGAATCAATGGAAGAAACAATTATCCGTTGGATACAGCGCATTTGTAATCAAAAAGAAAGATTTACTGTAACATTAAATAATTACAGCGGATTTCCACCGCACACTATCTACCTGCGTGTTCAAAATGAAAAACCCTTTCAACAGCTTGCAAAGGAGTTAAAGGTTATAAATAGCTATGTTAGCTCATGTTCGTGTCCTCAGATGAAATTAATTTCTAAACCACATGTAAGTATTGCAAAACGGCTTTCCGAAGAAGTTTATTTCAAAGCGCTAATTCAGTATGCTCATAAGTCTTTTCATGAGTCATTCATAGTGAATGAGCTGCTGTTATTGAGAAGAGAGAATCAGTTTGATGATGGAAAACCCATAAATGTATTCGGTTTGCCACCGGGAAATACATTACTTAATTAATCAAAATTTATCATGGACACAAAGTCTTTAGTTCAAATACCGGGTTATCGTTACAATGAATATTTATTGATTTTAAACCCGCATGAAGATTTAAGAAATAAAATTATGCAGATTAAAAAAGAGTTTACTGATAAATACAAAGCACCAACTGCTACGTATGGTAAGCCTCGTATTACTATGGCAAATTTTATACAACTTGAAATAATGGAAGAGAAAATAATAAACAGTTTAAAGATGATTGCCATGAGTTATCATCCTTTTAAGCTGGAGTTAAAAGATTTTGGAAGTTATCCATCACATTCCATATTTATAAATGTAGCTACCAAACTGCAGGTGCAAAAGTTAGTGAAAGAATTAAAGGCAGCGCAGCGTTTAATGAAAGTAAACATTGATAATAAACCGCATTTTATTGATGATCCGAATATATCAATTGCACTTAAATTAAAGCCATGGCAGTATGAACAGGGATGGCTTGAATTCTCCCATCGCCATTTTACCGGAAGCTTTATTGCAGATAGTATGTTATTAATAAAAAGGCCAGTGGGTGAAAACAATTATCAA
>JBBJOK010000183.1:3636-6275 GCA_037721545.1 Chitinophagaceae bacterium | reverse complement strand
ACGCCATATTTGGTATTGGTACCGCCAATGTCAATACCTATTGCATACTTATCCTGGTTTACTTTCATATTAAAATTTCTACAAATAATGTTTAATAATAAGATTTATTTTTTTAATGCTAAAGTAAAAGATATTAAAGAATGATTTTTAGTATATAAATCAAAAATTCTTCTTAGGTTACAACAAAAATTATAAAATGCTTACAAAAAATATTAACCCTTCAAGAAATGCAGGCTATGGATTATCGATCACCGTAATTGGAACGCTTTTTTTTATATTTGGTTTCATCACCTGGGCCAATAGCCAACTGATACCATATTTAAAAATAGCCTGTGAACTTACAGATACACAGTCTTTCCTGGTGGCTACTGCTTTTTTTGCGGCATATTTTGTAATGGCAATCCCCTCATCACTGATACTTAATAAAACCGGTTTTAAAAAGGGAATGTCACTTGGCTTATTTGTGATGGCTATTGGCGCCCTTATTTTTATTCCGGCTGCGCATTCCCGTAGTTATCCTTTATTTCTTGCCGGTCTTTTTATAATAGGTACCGGCCTGGCTTTGTTACAAACAGCAGCTAATCCTTATGTAACAGTATTAGGCCCGATAGAAAGTGCTGCCCAGCGGATAAGCATTATGGGCATTTGTAATAAGGTGGCGGGTATACTGGCTGTATTTATATTAGGGGGTATTGTTTTGAAGAATGTGGATGCGCTCAAAGAAAAATTATTGGTTCTTAATCCTGCTGAAAAAGAAGCAGAACTGAATGCATTGGCAGTAAGGGTTATCAATCCCTATATCACCATTGCAATAATCTTATCTATTCTCGCTGTAGTTATTTATTTTATAAATCTTCCTGAAATAAGGGAAGAGCAAGAAGAAACGGATACCTCTATATCAAAAAGCCGTACAAGTATTTTTCAATTCCCCCATTTAGTATTGGGTGCAGTGGCCATCTTTTTTTACGTAGGTGTAGAAGTAATCAGTTATGATACTTTTGCAAGTTTTGGAGAATCAATGGGCTATCCCTTGGAGCAGGCATCAACGTTTGCATCTTATACCGGTTATGGATTGCTGGCCGGATATATACTGGGCATCATATGCATTCCACGTTTCATAATGCAACAAAAAGCCTTAGTGATAAGTACTGTTTTATGTATTGTGCTTGTTGTGCTTACCATGTTTACAAACGGAATGGCGGCTGTAATATGTTTTGCTCTATTGGGTTTTTCCAATGCCATTATGTGGCCTGCCATTTGGCCTTTAGCTATTAATGGCCTCGGCAGGTTTACAAAAATTGGGGCAGCATTACTTATTATGGGTATTGTGGGAGGTGCATTGTTGCCACCATTGTATGGAATTGTTTCTAAAATGATGGACTCAAAGCAATTGGGTTATTCTCTTATGATTCCCTGTTACCTGTATATTCTTTATTATGCAGTTAAAGGCTATAAAACAGGGCTTAAATGATTTGATTCATGGAAATTATTCATGTATCCGCAGAATGTTATCCGTATGCAAAAGCAGGTGGACTAGGTGATGTGGTTGGTGCTCTACCTAAATACATCAACAAACTTGGCCATGTTGCAAAAGTTGTAGCTCCAATGTATCGCACTAAATTTCTTTATGAAAATGAATTTACAGTTGTGCATAAGGGAGGGTTTGGAATGTCAAATTACTGGTTTAATTATACTGTTATAAAAGAATCTACTAACCGCCTGGGGTTTGACCTTTACCTGATTGATATTAATAATTTACTGGATAGAGAAAAAATTTATGGATATGACGATGATACAGAACGCTTCACTGCATTTCAAATAGCAGTAGTTGACTGGATAAGTAAATGGGAGCACACTCCTGACGTGATTCATGTACATGACCATCATGCTGCGCTTATTCCATTTATTATGCAGCATTGCTTTGCTTATAAAAAACTTTCTTCAATACTTACGGTTCTTACTATTCACAATGCACAATACCAGGGATGGATGAACTGGGATAAATCATCCTACATACCTGATTGGGATAAATGGAAATGGGGATTATTGGATTGGGACAAACATATTAACCCATTAGCTACAGGTATTCGTTGTGCAACAAAAGTTACTACTGTGAGTCCGGGTTATTTAAATGAGATTAAATATGATGCCAACGGATTGGAAATGTTATTTGAATACGAAAAAGGTAAATGTGTTGGCATATTGAATGGAATTGATGAAGAAGTCTGGAACCCCTCAATAGATCCATTTATCGAAACGGAATACAACCTTAAGGATGTTAAGGAAGGTAAAGCAGCAAACAAAAAAATACTTTGCAACCAGTTTGGTTTAGATGAAACAAAACCATTGATCATTTTTATTGGCAGATTAGTTACAGAAAAAGCAGCAGACCTGTTACCACTAGCCATTTCTGATTCATTGTATTATATTGGAAGCGAAATGAATTTTTTAATTTTGGGAAGCGGAGATCCGGTTGTTGAAAATCGATTAGAACAATTTAACAGCGCATTTATGGGTTATTATAATTCGCAAATAGGCTATAATGAAAAGCTTGCTCATCAAATGTATGCAGGGGCTGATTTTATTTTAATGCCCAGCAGGGTAGAGCCATGCGGTTTAAACCAAATGTATGCTATGCG
>JBBJOK010000183.1:0-3536 GCA_037721545.1 Chitinophagaceae bacterium | reverse complement strand
TTAATTGACATGACCATAAGTAAATCTCTTATCTCAGTTATTCTTGGAGGCGGTGCTGGCAGCCGGTTATATCCTCTTACTTCTTCCAGAAGCAAGCCTGCTGTGCCAATTGGTGGTAAATACCGGTTGGTTGATATACCTATTTCAAATTGCATTAACTCAAATATTAACCGAATGTTTGTATTAACGCAATACAATTCGGCTTCCCTTAATAAGCATATAAAAAATACGTACCAATTCAGTGCATTCAGTAGCGGCTTTGTAGATATTTTGGCTGCTGAGCAAACACCGGATAATCCTACCTGGTTTCAAGGAACGGCTGATGCGGTAAGGCAATCTATAAGGCATATTGAAAAAAATGATTTTGATTACGTTTTGATTTTATCGGGTGATCAATTGTATCAAATGGATTTTGCGGAAATGTTTCAAACACATGTAGATTCTGGTTCAGACATTACCATTGCCACCATTCCGGTCACAGAAAGAGAAGCTCCGGAATTTGGTATTTTAAAATCCAACGATCAAAATGCTATTACTTCATTTATAGAAAAACCTGACAAAGATATTTTACCAGAATGGGTAAGTGAAACCGGAGATGAAATGAAAGTAGCCGGCAGAAACCATCTTGCCTCAATGGGTATTTATATTTTTAATCGAAAATTATTATTTAGCCTGTTGCAGGAAGAAAGTAAAGATGCAACTGATTTTGGTAAGGAGATCATTCCGGCATCTATCAGTAAATATAAAGTCGCCAGTTTTCAATATGACGGGTACTGGACTGACATCGGGAACATCTATTCTTTCTTTGAGGCAAATCTTTCTCTTACATTGGAAATACCACCTTTTAATTTATTTGATAATAAAAAAGTAGTATATAGCAGGGCCAGAATGCTCCCTCCTGCAAAAATTAGTGGTACAGTAATACAACAAAGCATTGTTGCAGAAGGCTGCATTATTCACGCAGCCAGGGTAGAGAGCAGTGTGATCGGGATAAGAACCAGGATTGGTACGCGTACAGAAATTATTAGCAGCTATATAATGGGCGGCGATTATTATGAAACCCTGAAAGAAATACAGTATGATTTGGAAAGAGGTATGCCTAAGGTTGGGATAGGAGATAGGTGCTATATTAATAATGCAATCGTTGATAAAAATTGCCGCATTGGTGATGATGTTAAAATAAATGGTGGCACCCACTTACCCGATAGCGATCATTCCTTATACACAGTTAAAGATGGTATAGTAGTAGTTAAGAAAAATGCTATAATTCCGGATGGGTTTGAAATATAAGCATGGGGTTAATCGACTATAATAAAGTTGTCCATTCAAACCTGCTCTTTTGTTGCTTTACTTCATTAGCATCATTACTCCATCTATACCAGTCTTTCGTACGCTCATTTAGCGTAGCCTTTAAATTATTTAAGGTGTAATATTTTTTTGCTGACACAGGTTTAATTAAACCCTCGTTTACCTGGTTGAGCATTACTTTAGTTGCAATCCAGGAGGTAAATAACCTGGGAATTGTAACGCCTAAAATCATACCTGGTAAGCCGTTGATAGAACAGGGCCCCCCAGGAATCATTATTTCATCTGTATAAAAAGCAAATACATACACACTATCAAATATTTTAGCGACAGCCTTTCTGCAATTAAATCCGGCAATCACTCTGTTTTCATTAGAAAGTTTCCATTCCAATTGCGGTATGCTGTCTTCTACATTAAAATTTGAACCGTAAACATTTTTCTGCATATTAAATTTACCGTTAGTATAATCGAAATACCAAACATTCTCCTCATCGCTTTTCCTTAAAAATTCAGGAATTTTTACAGATGGATCCCAGCGATCAAATTTGTAAACACTCTTATTATTAGCAAAAGTATATGTGTAATAACCAGTCTTAAATGTTGGCAAATTTTCTTTCATCATCTCATCCCACATATTATTGCCCAGTGTTTTTTTAATATTCGCTTTTACTTCATACTCTATTACAGCTTTACTTATGAATTGTTGGGCACACAAATTAAAAAACAGTAATAGGGCCATTGCGGAAAAAAATATTTTTGTTTTCATATAATATCTTTTTAAAATTTTATTTAGGCTGTGCAGTTTTATTTTTAAAATTCCAGGTGAACCCGAGTAAAAAATACCTTTTTAATCTATCATTGATAACTTCGGTATAAGTGTTACCATAAAAATTTCTTTGTATACCTACGTTTTGATTTAAAAGATCTCTAACAGATATATAAGCCGTGAACTCATCTTTTTTAAATGTGCGTTGCAAACGGGCATTTAGAAGATGTGTATTTATGCCGGTGTTAAATTGAACCGTTTTCTGTCGTGAGTAAAATTGGTAATCAGTAATTATAGACCAAACTGTATCGATATAAAAAGTTGAATTAAAATAAACAGTGTTTATGTAGTAATGAATTTTGGTGTCATTTTGAGAGGTAGTATTGCTGTTATATGAAAAATTGTTACTAACAGATATATCATACTTTTTCTCTTTTGATTTATATAAACCAACAGAAAGGCCGGTATTAATAATTCTGGAAAAGCTTATTTTGCTATTGATCACATCTGCATATTTATTATAACTGATATTAGGGTTTATATTAACTCTGGTGCCAAGCTTTTTTATTTTAAATCCACCACCGCTATACAAGCTTAATGATAAGTTGCCGTTAGTATTAACCGGTTGAGATATTATTTTCCCCGAATTAATATCAATCGTTCGATTATTTGTTATTGAATTACTGGTTACTCTTCCATTAAAGGATACATATGTATGTAAATCTTTTAGGAAATTATAAGTGTTATGCGATAGATTGAATGAATTGGTAAAAGAGGGTTTTAAATCCGGGTTGCCAATGTATTCATTGAAAAAATCATTATTATTTCGTAAAGGTTGTAGCTGGTTAATAGTAGGTTGCCTTGTATTTCCATTATAATTAAAGCGGATGCTGTGGTTTGGTTTGTATGTATAGGTAATGTTGGCCGCAGGAAAAAAGTTGACATAATTTCTAATATAATCTTTGTTAAAAGTGAGATCCCTAAGCTCAAAATTTGTAAAGCCAAACCCTGATCCTGCATTTATCTTTAGTTTTTTATTTGCAAAATTTATTTTTGCAGAAGGAATATTTTGAATAATGTTTTGTTTGAATTGATTGGATAAAGAATCTACAGACAAATCATATTTACCAGAGGCGGGAGAATAACTATAAGTTAATTGATTGTTATTGCCATAATTATAAGCAAGCTGGTACCCCAACTCCAAAGAGTATTCTTTACTTAGTGGCTCTGTATAAACAAATTTAGAAGAAAGATTAGTTGTAGACATATCATAATCTTTCATTTGGTTCAGTTGTTGGGTGAAAGAAGGATTACCGGCTATAAAGGATTGATTTGTTGATTCTAAAAAATTCTTTCCATCTGTGTTTATTGTATTCCAATCAGCAGAAACAGATACGGTTCTCCTGGCTTTTTTAAATTTGTGTTTAAATAACAGATTTCCTGATAAAGCATTTTTATCGTTATT
>JBBJOK010000182.1:0-6300 GCA_037721545.1 Chitinophagaceae bacterium | reverse complement strand
CTGCATTGCATCTTTTGTCCCAACTTTTTAAAAAATAACTCCGCCAACAGGTTTAAAGTTAATAAATTTTCATCCCCACCAAATAGCATATTCATGCTATTCTTTTTGCCTAGCTAATCAACAACAATACGTTTATGCTATTGTTTTCGGTTACTGGTAGGTATAATTTTGAAAAATAGTAATTAAGTAATCTTTTTTTCAAAAACCAAAAAACTTGTTTATATGAAAAGTAATAAAATCACTTTAGCCCTAGTTTGTTTGCTAACAGTAACTTTCTCAATTATTTTTTCTTCCTGTAAGAAACCTAACGTTGAGCTGGAAGAAAAAATTTACCCTTCTGAAATACTCCAGGCATGGATCAATTTTGATCTGCGTCTGTTAAGAGCAAATCCTGCAGTACTCAATAATTTTATTATGGTGCAACATATGGCCTACAGTAGTATTGCATTATACGAAGCAACCTTAGCGGATAAAACTGGATACCAAACATTGTCCGGTCAGTTAGATCAGATGCCTTCAATGCTTGCAAAAACACAGGGACTTTCTTATCATTCTCCTACCATTGCAAATGCGGTAATGGGTGCAATGAAAAGGTATTACTATCCCAACATTCCTGCTGCTGATAAAACATCAACTGATTCACTTGAAGCTGCTTTTAATAATCGTTATCAAACTGAAGTTGATGCTGAAACTTTTCAGCGTTCAGTTGATTATGGCAAGGCCGTTGCCCAACTTGTATTCGATTGGTCAAAAACAGATGGATCATTATCGGTTAACCCACCATATGTTTTACCTGTAGGTCCCGGTCAATATGAAAAAACACCAACCGCATTTGCCGCACCTCAAAATCCATATTGGGCTAATAACAGGCCCATGGTGGCTGGTATTGTTGCTGCTACCGAATTGCCTCCACCGCCGGCATATTCAACTGATCCGTCATCTTCATTTTATAAAATGGCCAAAGAGGTATATGATATTTCGCAGACACTAACGGTTGAGCAAAAAGAGCAGGTAATTTTCTGGAGAGATGTGCCGGGTGGAGGTCATGCTCACTGGCTTGCAATTTTTTCACAGGTATTAAATAAGGAAGGTAATGCTGCAATGTTTGACAAAGCCGTACTTGTTTATGCAAAAATGGGTATTTCGCAAAGTGATGCCAGAATCAGTTGTTGGAAAGCCAAGTATAAACATAATTTACTTAGGCCTGTTACTTACATAAGGGCAGTAATGGGACAACCTAACTGGAGTCCTTTTATTACAACACCGAACCATCCCGAATATCCTGCTGCACATGGCACTTTTTCAGCAGCAGCAGCAGAAGTGTTATCAAAAGAATTTGGCAGCAACTATTCATTTACTGACCGTACCTATGAATTTATCAATCTGCCTGCAAGGAACTATACTTCATTTAATGATGCTGCAAAAGATGCAGGAGAGTCCAGGGTAGCCGGGGGCTTGCATTACTGGCCTGCAATAATTGCCGGTAACACACAAGGTAGAGCAGTAGCTAAGTATATGGATGATAAATTAAAATTTAAGAAATGATATTTAAACTATATGGACTTTAAAAAATATCCAATATAAATAAAAACCTAATGATACTTATATATTAAATTAATAAACAGATTAATAATGAAAACAATAATCAAATCTATAGCTGTCCTTCTTATTACAGCTGTTGTATTTACCTCCTGCAAAAAAGAACCCGTTCAGGTAACGCCATCTCCACTTTCAGGTAACGGGTTACCTGTTGCCAAGAATACGGAATATGATTTAGACATTACACTTAATACTACTTACAAATTCTATGATAATATTTCTGACCCCTGGGGATATGATACTTATTCAAGTAATTTTGATCTCACAGAAATATTAGGAAAGGCAAACCTTCCCCCTTTGGGTGAATTTAATATTTATATCGGCGAAGCTGCTGATGCAGAAAGTTTAAGTGATAAAATATATCTTGATTATTTTTCGATTCGAATTCCGGGAGATAACACCCCATACATATCAGGGACTTATTCAATAAATTTTAAAAAGCTTATCAGGGAAGGCGGCGGCCCCTTTAGTGGAACTTTAACAGTTAAACAAGGTTCGGCTACCAGATGCTGTCCTAATATTTTTTCCTCTCCGCCATTGCAATTAAGCGGAAGTTTAAATGTAACTACTGGTATAGTTAGCTTAACTATTAAAGGGAAAACATATTTCTGATCAAAAATTAATTTATTATTTCCCTAAATAGAAAAAATCACTTTAAAATTTAAATCATGAAAACAATAATCAAATCTATAACTGTCCTTCTTATTGCAGCTGTTGTATTTACCTCCTGCAAAAAAGAATCCGTTCAGGTAACGCCACCTCCGCTTTCAGGTAACCGGCTAGCGGAATATGATTTAGATATTACGCTTAATACTACTTACAAGTTTTTAAATAACGTTTCGGATGCTTGGGGATATGCAATATCTGCAACTGATTATGATCTTACAGAAATAAGAGACAAAGTAAATCTTTCGGGATTAGGTGTATTTGATATTTACGTTATGGAATATGCAGACACAGCAATATCAAGCGATGAGTTATATGCTGATTTTATAGAAATTTCTCAAGCCTCTTCGTTATATATTTCAGGAAATCACTCACTTAATTTCAAAAAACTTATAAGAGAAGGAGGAGGTGCATTTAATGGCACTCTAAAAATAACACGTGGCTCAGTCCAGTACCTCAATCGCAATATATTTTCCAGCCTTCCACCATTAAACGGTAACAGGTACTTTGGATGTGAATACCCACCTTGTTAATTTAAGAATTAAGGGTAAAACATATTTCTGACAGTATTGAATATGAAAAAGATCATTTTTATTTTTTTATTTTCTATTTCATGCTTTGCTTCTCTTGCCGATCATTTAAAAGGAGGCTGGATTAAATATGAATATATAAGTGTAGGAGATATTCCAAATACTACTAAATATAGAATTACAGTTAATCAATATTTAGATTGCCATGCATTAGATTATCTAATAGATCCGGATGTTTTCCTTGGCATTTTTGATGGGGGAAATAATAATCTACAACAAGTAATTGTAATTCCTTTAAGTCAAGATGAAATCGAAAATAAATCCACTTTTAATTGTATTGGTTCACCTCCTGAAGTTTGTTATAGGATTAATAAATATGTTCTGATCATTGATCTCCCTGATAATAACAACGGTTATATTTTAGCTGTACAAAGATGTTGCAGAATAGGAGAGATAGTTAATGTACCTCTTTCGCTTTCAACAGGAATAACTTATGCAAATAAAATTCCCGGTATTATAAATGGTGTCTCTTACAGAAATAATTCAAGCGCCATTTTTGCTCAAAGGGATACAGCCCTTCTTTGTAGTAATTCATTATTCTCTTTCGATTTCAGTGCAACAGATAATGATGGAGACTCATTGAGATATTCCTTTACAACAGGATATTTTGGAGGAGACCAAGGGGATGCACAGCCAAATCCTCCTAGCGGACCGCCATTTGAACAAAATGCTGTTCTTATTTATTCATCAGGTTATTCAGGACTTTCTCCAATGGGACCCGGAGTTACTATAGATGCTGCAACAGGAATAATTTCCGGAATAACCCCTTCTAATTTAGGAACCTATGTTGTAGCTGTTGTAGTAAATGAATATAGAAAGGGTATTTTAATAGGGGCTACCCGTAAAGAATTACATATTGATGTAGCAAGTTGTCAATCAACTGTTGCGGCCTTGATGTCAAAATACATTATGTGCGATGATTTTTCTTTGACTTTTAAAAATGAAGGAACTCCTCCTGCAGGAAGTACTTATAATTGGAACTTTGGAGATCCTGCAACTGGTGCTAATAATTTTTCCTCTTCGCCTACACCAACACATCTTTATTCTGATACAGGAGTTTTTAAAATAAATTTAAAGATTACGGTTCCTGGAGGTTGCGAAGATTCTGCTTCCTCTTTAGCTTACATTTATCCTGGCTTTTTTCCTGCATTTACAAGCAACGGACAATGTAAAAATACTCAAATTCAATTTTTTGATAAAACGCAAACTACTTATGGCGTAGTAGATTCTTGGGCGTGGAATTTTGAAGATGCCACTTCTCCTTCAAATATCTCAACTTTGCAAAACCCTCAACACCTTTATAGTAATTCAGGGAATTATAATGTTAGTCTTACAGTAGGAAATAGCAAAGGATGTATTAAAACAATTACAAAACCTGTAGTAATAAAGGACAAGCCTGATCTCACAGTTACTAGTGATACATTGATATGCTCCATTGATACTTTGCAGTTAAACGCAATAGGTAATGGAAATGCTTTTTGGACGCCTGATTATAATATAAATATTCAAAATAATGTTTCGCCGTTAGTAAGTCCTGATACACCTACAATGTATTATGTAACTCTAACTGATGCTTCGGGATGTAAAACGTTTGATTCAGTTTTTGTTGATGTAAAGCAATCTGTTACGATTGAAGCAGGAAGAGATACAGGAATATGTGCAGGAGATTCATACCAGTTAAATCCGATTAGTGATGCATTACAATATCAATGGAGTCCTGTACCTTTTTTAGATAAGGGAACAATTAAAAATCCAATTGCCAACCCAACAGTAACAACCACTTTTTATGTTATTGGAAATATAGGGAAATGCCAATCTACAGATTCAGTAAAAATAAAAGTATCTTTCTATCCGCCATTTGCAGGCATATCTGATACTTCTATATGCTTGGGAAATAGTGTGCAACTAAATGCAACCGGAGGAATTATGTATAGCTGGTCTCCGGCTATCTTTTTAAATAACCCAAACATTCCTAATCCTATTGCTAAACCTTCTAGAAGTATTCAATATGTTGTTGCAATCCTGGATTCATCAGGTTGCCTTAAACCTGTGTTTGATACAGTGGTTGTTCGGGTGGAAAAAGTTATTGCTGATGCCGGACCAAGAGATACATCAATTGTAATTAATCAACCATTGCAATTAAAAGGAACGGGAGGTCTATTATATTTATGGTCACCTGCAAGAGGATTATCAGATATAAACATTTTTAATCCCATTGCGTTGCTTAATGATGATATTACTTATGTATTAACAACATCTGCCAGTTCAGGCTGTTTTGCAACTGATACTATTAGCGTAAGAGTTTATAAATCCGCCCCTGGCTTATATACACCTAATGCATTTACACCAAATGGAGATGGTTTAAATGATGTATTCAAACCTATAGGAATTGGAATTAAGCAAATAAATTATTTTAAAATATTTGATCGCTGGGGACAAATAATATTTTCTTCTACACAATAGAATGCAGGTTGGGATGGAACTTTCAAAGGAAGATCTAAAGATGCTGCAGTATTTGTCTGGATGATTGAAGGGGTAAATTACCTTGATAAAAAAATAGTGCAAAAGGGAACGGTTACATTAATTAGATAAATCACATTTAAAAAATTATAATTTTCTTTTTAAATGAGTGTTTTAATTTTGAGATGTCTCACTTATTGATCGCAGTTAAAATCATAATTATGCTAATAAACATTAAGTATACTTTTCTAAATCTCTTAATAATTCATACTTGTATTCTCGGCAGTGTTATTATGAGTGTCATCTCTTGTAAGAAACTTGTGAAGTGTGATGCTCCCCCTACCCCACATTTTGTTGCGAAAATTGTAAACCAACAAGGGGAAAATTTAGTGTTTGGGAATGCTGCTTTATATAACCCGGATAGCATAAAAATTTTGAAACAGACGAACCCATCTGTTATGAATGGATTTGTAATGAAAAATACCCGGGATTCAACATTGGATTTTGAAATTTTTATACAACCTTTAAATAAAAGGTACATTTATTATAATTCACAAACACCACTGGACAGCTTGGAAATAAAATGGTTAATCAGAAAGACTAGATATTGCGGCAACATATATGAAGTTGATTCGGTAAAATTCAACAACGGTAATTTTAAACAGGCAATGGGCATCATCACTTTCGTAAAGTAACTACAAGGCGTTTGGCTAAAATTTTTATGCAACTAGCGGAAACTGGAGTTTTAAAATTTAATTAGTATCATAAGCCCATTTCACCAGCGTTGCTCCCCAGGTAAAGCCACCACCAAAGGCTGCAAGTACAATATTATCTCCTTTCTTCAATTGCTTTTCCCAATCCCATAAACAAAGTGGGATTGTTGCTGACGTTGTGTTACCATAGCGATGAATATTCAGCATTACTTTATCAATAGGTAAACCCATGCGGTTAGCAGTGGCATCAATAATTCTTTTATTAGCCTGGT
>JBBJOK010000012.1:18434-22892 GCA_037721545.1 Chitinophagaceae bacterium | reverse complement strand
GTGGGTACATTTTTATTTTGCAGGTAATTTAATCTCCATACAGCATCTATTCGCAGCAAACGAAAAATATTTTCTATGCCGACACCAGCTTCCATATAAGGCGTTTTGTTGGGTATGTTGAATTGATAATCTAATGTACGGTCATAAAATCCATTAGCCACTTTATTCGCTTCGGTCATATCTCCCAAAACACCTTTAAAAGTGGCAACCGAACGCCATTTTAATTTTTTAATTGCAGGAATGTGATTAAAAGGAAAGGCACCAAAATTCTGTTGCAGCAATAGACTTACATATTTATCCGCAACAAATTCATAACGGTTCATATTATTAAAAGCATAATAATTATAATAATAAGTGTCATTACCCTTTTGCACATCCAGCAATAATATTGGCAATGTCCCTTTTGTAATTCCCCCCTGCAATGTATAAGATAACTGGCCCAAGCGTCCATCAGAAAAATCATGCTGTATGTTTATGTTCCATTTATTATAATTAAAATCGCTTTTTAAAAATCCATTAGCAATTTTATAACCTTTAGTATATGTTAGATTTATGATGGGGTAATTACTTCCCAGGCTTCCTCTTCTAAAATGCTGTGTAATAAATTTTTCTTTGAAAACATACCGGAGTGTTAATGACACTTCGTTGGTGTTATAACTATTGTTTACACCAGGCTTGGTTATAATAAATGGAGTAAACTTTTCATTTGTAAAATAGGTATTAAAAAAAGGTGTCAATTTGGATGATCTGCCCTCTACTTTTACGCCAAACCCATTAGCGAAAAATTTATTAAAAAGAATATTTGCTTCCTGGTTATTAACCAATCTGGTTTGTGATAATTCAACCCTTCTGAATGCAGATGCAAACACAGAGTTCTGATCAATTTCGTCATCATTAGTATATGATGCAGCAATATCATTACTATATCGTAAACGAAGTGTGCTCCACTGTTTCCTGTCTAAAACAAAAAGTGTACCCAGCAAATAGCGAAATTTTTTATCCTTTGTGGATGCGCCGATGTAGCTTCTTAATTGAAAATCCTTTCTAAAACGCCAGTTTGTTTTTGCACCAATATTAAACCTGCTTCCCTCAACTAAATTGTTTGTATAAAAACTCCAGATGTTACCAATATCTATTTTACCTACCGTATAATATCCGCTGGCCAAGCCATCAACAATTTTAGTGTATTTAACAATAGCAGGTATTTTGGTTATGGTATCCATTAATGTATAAACAAATTGTTCTGTTTTGCTTAAAGGCTCAAAACGGTTTGCGGACCAATAAGCTGTATCCATATCGATACCCGAAACAGAAGCAATATCTTTTAATTTTTTATTGAAAACCGTATCAAGGGCAGGGTTATTTAAAATAAAATTTTGGAATAAAGTTGTCTTCCTGGCAATAACCCCCATTTTTTTCATAGCCGGAATGTTCAAATCAATAAATAATATATTCTTTGAAGGAAAAAACCTGTTGTTATCTAATTCAAAGTTTTGGGTTATTTCAAACTTGTTTACAAAATTTATGCTTGCACTTTTATCCATATGCATCGTCATAGATTTTATTTCATAAGTCGAGTCTACTATCCACATAAATCCATTAAAAGTATTGGTACCATACTGTTGTTGAGAAAACTGGACCTGTATACACTGACGGCCTTCAATCAACATGGTATCATTAATATAATACTTATAAAGATTTAAAGCATTATCGGCGATAGGGCTGATAAAGTTTATATCCACAAGTTTTATAAGGTTGTCATAGATGTTTATTTTTTTGTATAAACCATCAATATATGTAAGAATAGACTGGTTATCAACACCGGAACTTTTAATTGCGCTGTAATCATATCTTTCTTTTTCAGGATTTTTTTTAAAATAAAAATCAGCAATGGATTCAGACAGATAAACCGGCAAATATTTTTGTTTATCTATTGTGCTATCCATATTGTTTAATACAAAAGCAAGTGGCTTAAGCAGGCGGCTATTCTGAAATTTTTCAGGAATATTTTTTATGTCAAGCTCCACCTTATCATATACCCGGGCTTGAAAGTTCTCGTTATCATAAACATTATGCTTTGGTTTGTTTTTAATTACAAGGCGTACCAGCCTTTGTGCTCTGGTATATTTTGATTTTGCTGAAATTGACACTTCGCCCATTGAGCCGGCAGCAGTCTGCACTTCAAAATTGATAATTTGAGTTTTTTCTTTTGATACGGACTTTCTAACAGGAATATATCCAACCCTGGAAATTGCGAGTGAATCAATTTTATCTGAAATGGTCATGCTGTAATTTCCTTCTTCATCAGTTATTACTCCATTACCTGAATAAAGACCATAAACGCTACACGATGAAAGTGGTTGTTTTGTTTTAGCATCTATTACTTTTCCGCTAACTATGCGTTGTTGTGCTTGTGCATGGTAAAATATAAAAATAAAAAGAAGGAGCAGATAGGTTGCCTTGTTATTTATGGGAGAGATCATATTTGGGATATACGAGAAATCAGCTACGTAAGATAATTAAAAGAACAGCTAATTGAGCGTTATAACTTAGTCTTTTTCAATATTAAGAAATTGTGAAGTCATTAGCATAGCACTATAGGTAACAATAAATTCATATAGGTTTGTGCAAACACCCAAGAATGAGTAAGGGAGGAAAAATTTTGCTGGCAGATGACGAGCCGGATATTCTTGAAATTGTCAGTTATAACCTTAAGGGCGAAGGGTATGATGTTATCTGTGCAAAAAATGGAAATGAAGCCATTGCATTAGCAAAACTGCATCTCCCTCCCATGATCATTCTTGATATAATGATGCCGGAAAAAAGTGGCATTGATGTTTGCAAAATTTTACGGTTGCAACAACAATTCAAAGATACCGTTATCGTTTTTTTAACTGCTTTAAGTGACGAGAATACAGAAATTCATGGTTTGGAAACAGGAGCAGACGATTATATCACCAAGCCCATAAGCCCTAAAGTTTTAATTAGTAAAGTAAATGCTCTGTTTAGAAGAGTTACAAAAGAGGATACGAGTATTTTGGAACTCGGCGACCTTACAATTAACAGGGAGAAGTATAATATTTCTTATAAAAATATACCAATAACTCTTGCAAGAAAAGAATTTGAATTGCTTTCGCTGCTGGCATCTAAACCGGGCAAGGTTTTTTTACGAAATGAAATACTGGAAAAAGTATGGGGTACTGAGGTTATTGTAGGCGACCGCACAATTGACGTGCATGTTAGAAAAATAAGACAAAAAATTGGAGTAGATTGTATTTCCACAGTAAAGGGCGTAGGGTATAAATTTGAAATGTTATAAGCCGTGGAGTTATAAATGTTATCAAATAAAAATTTTTCTTCACAACAAATTGCAGCATTCACAGCTTTACCTTTGGCAGGTATAGTCGGCATTACCGGTTATTTATATCAGGAAAACTGGAAAGTGATTGCTGTATTCGTCGTAGGCTTTTATGTTCTTGCTTATCTCCTGATAGCTTTCATGCTGCGAAGGTTTATCTATCGCAAACTCAAACTAATTTATAAACTTATTTATCAAACAAAGGCAACTAAAAAAGAAGAATTTTACTATAATAATATCCTGCCGCAAAAAAGCATTGATGAAGTTAGGAAAGACGTTGAGGTTTGGGCAAAGTACCATACAGAAGAAATTGAAGTTTTGCGGGAAAATGAAATTTTTAGAAAAGAGTTTTTATTGAATTTATCTCACGAATTAAAAACGCCTGTTTTTGCAATACAGGGTTATATAGATACTTTACTTAACGGGGCATTGGATAAACCGGAAGTTAACAAAAAATTTTTAGGCAATGCCGCAAAAAATGTATCACGGCTTACCAATCTTATTAATGACCTTGATGAAATTTCACGGCTTGAAAGTGGTGAACAATTATTATATAAAGAGAGTTTTGTTATCCAGGATCTGATAGAAGATGTATTTGAAACGCTCTCAATTAATGCAGAAGAAAAACAAATCAAATGCTCTATAAAGAAAGGTTGTGAGTTGCCACTGGCTGTTTATGCTGATAAAGAAAAAATAAGACAAGTACTTATAAACCTTGTAGATAATGCAATTAAATACGGGAAAGAAAATGGAGTGGTAGAAGGCAGCGTTTACCGCATGGAAGGGAAAAGAGTTTTAATAGAAATAACTGAAGATGGGGCCGGTATTTCAGAGGAACATTTACCGAGGATATTTGAAAGATTTTATCGTACTGATCTTGCCCGTACCAGAAAAATAGGAGGCAGTGGGTTAGGGCTTTCCATATGTAAGCATATTATTGAAGCACATGAACAAACCATGCATGTGCGCAGCAAACTAGACGTGGGTAGCAGTTTTGGCTTCACCCTGCAAAGTATGAGAAATTAAATTTTATTAACCTTTAATATCCCAGGCAGTTGGCATCTCTTCTTTAGGTTCATCATCATCATTCTCATCATCTT
>JBBJOK010000012.1:7142-18334 GCA_037721545.1 Chitinophagaceae bacterium | reverse complement strand
TCTCATCATCTTGTTTTATTGAATCATCAATTAGATCTTCTTCATCTGCATCCCTGTGAGATACGGGCGGAATATTTTCTCTGCCTGTAATTGTATTCATATTTTTTATATCATCTTCTGAGATAGTATCATTAATATCCCTTAAGTGCTTATCAATTTTGTTTCTGGTTGCCTCATCAGATGGTGGCAAATCGTGATCATCCTGGTGCGATTTTTCATTATTATTTTGCATAATTTAATTTTTAATTATTAATAGTTAGTATTAAAAAATGTGCCAAATAAAACCACATTGTAAGAATGCAAGGTGGTACAGTTTTAAAGATTCTGTTTGGCTAATGGAATTTCACTTAATATTTTGTCCAACCTTTAAACCATGTATCTGCCGGCCCCACAGCACCACGGTAGTCAACACTTGTAAACCCACTTCCTGTGTTTACAAAGCTTGCTCCGGATAAAGCCGGAGAACCTGATGAAGGTGTAAAATCAGGTGCCGAATAACTAAATGGTGCAACTAAAACTCCTGCAGCTGCTGGTATAATTGTATTGCCAAAAGCAGGTGTATTAAACCAGGCTGTAATGGTTGCATCAGTTGCTCCGGTAGGTGCAGTAGCACTTGCCGAATATTTTACGGCTACGTTGTTGCCGGCTAAGATTGTATTTTGTACAAGCAAAGTTGCAGGAATATTTTTATCAGTTGGTTCTCCTTTGCTGGCATCTATCAATAACCCGATAGGCCATCCCATTATGATCGAATTAAATATTGATTGAGCAGAGTTGCGGCGAATTTGTGCTCCTGCAAGAAATAAACTGTTACCTACACTACTTGCGGTTGCTCTTGGTCCAACAACTGTCATGTTACTGAACAAGGGTCTTGTTTTTGGTGTAAGCGTGCTGCCATTAGCATCGTTATCACTTTCAAAACCTTCTGACTTTGAAATATCTGCAGCCGAAGAATCTCTCAATACTATACCAAATTGAATTTTACCTGTATAGCCATTATCCGTATCAAAATCATCATCCAGCGTTCTGTAGGCAATAAGATGTTTACAATTTACTGTACCGCCAAACCATTCAAAAGCATCATCATTGGCATAAGAAACCTGTACATAATCAATTACAGTTCCTGACCCTACTCCA
The DNA here is from genome assembly GCA_037721545.1 of Chitinophagaceae bacterium. GTDB lineage: Bacteria > Bacteroidota > Bacteroidia > Chitinophagales > Chitinophagaceae > Ginsengibacter. Next base: position 17,197 of record JBBJOK010000012.1, on the reverse strand, counting down.
GCCATTGTTAAGCTGTTAATTTCATTGTCAGGTAAAAATGCAGAACCGGCATATTCAATTCGAACATATCTCAAAATCCCACTATTATCAGCAGGGTTTTGGCCCTGTGTAGCAGGGGTGCCGTATAACCCGAGATTATCACTGTTGTTTACCCCTCCCTCAACTGCACCAACTCCCTGAACACCATTAAAAGAAGCATTGGTTGGAGCATTACCTAAAATTACAATGCCTGACCAATCCCCCCTAACAGGGGTTGCAGCTTCTGAAGTAAAAACAATTGGTTTATCAACAGTACCATCAGCAATTATTTTTGAGCTGCGGGTTATAACAAGTCCTCCAAGTTTATTTAATTCACCAACAATTTTAGTACCCGGCTCTATGGTTAAAATGGCGCCATTTGTAACGTATACAAGTCCGCGTAACTTATAGGTAAAAGCAGCTTTTAAAGTGAGATTTTGTGTAATCCTGCCTTCCAGTATTGTATTTTCTGCACCTACCGGATTTGTAGGATTTATAGGATTTGTAGGATTGGTAGGATTGGTAGGATTTCCCGGCCCATCAACTTCAATTTTTCTGCAACTGATGGTAACTAAACCTGTTAGTGCAAATAGATAAAATAACTTTTTCATTGTTTGGTTTTTATAATTTTACTTGTTTGTTTATTTAAGATTATAGCTAAAAGAAAGGGAAACATTAGTTCCATATTTACGATTGATCGCAATTGCATCAGTCGCCTCATCATACTTTTTATTATCATTCAGATCATGATAAAACTTTGCATTTTGATTTAAGATATCCGAAAGGTTTAATTTAAATTCTCCACGGTTTTTGGCTACTTTTTTTGCAATTTGAAAATCAAGTAAACCACGTGGCGCTTCCCAAACTGGGGGGTAACTATCATTAATTACAGTACCATTACTTGTATTGTTTCCTACATAATAAATCCGTCGTCCTATTTGATTAAATAATAAAGTAGTGCTTAACCCTAATTTTTCAACATCATATTGAGCGCTGAAATTTATTAAATATGGGCTTTGCCCTTGCATGGGGCGATCTAAGCCAGGTATATTATTATATATATAAGATAGATTTCCCTGTAACGTGAAATTTTTAAGACTCTCAGCAAAATCAAGTTTTTTTCTAAATTCCAGCTCTGCACCAAAACTTGTTGCTTCAGGAGAATTAAGATAATTGAAAGTGCTGCTGCTGCCTGCACCGCTTTGGTTAAAATATAATTCAATCGGATCTTGAAAATATTTGTAAAATAAACCTAAGGTGAATAATTCACCTGCTTTGGGATAAAGTTCATATCTAAGATCGGCATTGGTAATCTTAGAACGGACTAAATTGGGTTCACCTGTTACTGTTGCACCTAAATCAAAATCATAGAAACTAAAAGAGCTTAATTCTCTAAATTCAGGGCGAACAATTGTTTGAGACCCGGACAACCTGATGTTCGTTTTGTTGTTTACTTTGTAAGTAATATTTATGCCTGGCAAATAATCGGTTTTTTTACTATAAAAGTGGCGAGGGTCACTTTGCCTTACACTTCCTATTACTTGGTCAAAGTCTTCTACCCTTACTCCCCAAACCACACGAATATTTTTATTTATCAGGTTATCAAATTGTATAAAACCGGCATTTAATATTGAGTTAGCCATGTAGCGGTAACGATCACCCGCAATTTCATTTAAAGCAAATTTGTTATCAAATCCATTTCCAAAATTAGTAGGGCTAAATATTACAGATTCATCTAACTGCCTTAAACTTTTATTATCAATAGGGAGGTAAATGGAAAATGGACGGCTATCAAACAACCTATCTTTTACCTGGAAAAAATAGCCACCTTTTACTGATTGGTTTACACCACCTATCGCAAAACTTTTTGTTACATCACCGCCTGCGGTATATATGTAGTCATTTAAAAAACCGAAATACCGGCTACCACTTTTTTGTGAAGCATTTGATGCGCTTATTAATAATGAGTAAGGAGAATTTGCAACAGTAGGGTCATCCTGGTTGTATTGTATACGACGCTGGTCGGGTATGTATTGATCTAAAATATTAAAACTTCCATACCAGTGTAACTTAGTTTTTAATCCGGTTAAATTGTGATCACCTGATAATTGTGTATTAAAAAATGTGTTTGCTTTAAATGCAAGTTCTGTTGCCCTTATGTTATCATATCCTAATGAATTACTTGAGCCGCTTTCAAAATCTTTACCTATTCTTAAAGTACTGTAGTTATTGGTGTTAACATTTAAAATATTTTTAAAAGAAATTTTATTATTATCCCCTAGCTGTAACGTGATATTGGCTAAGGCACCGGCTAATATATCTTTGTTATACTTATCATTAAAATAATCAAAGCTTAAACTAGCTACATTATTCTGGATGCTATAGATACGGTTTTCATATTCAGTTCTTCTGCTGCTACGGTTGTAGGTTATTGCAAAAATTCCTGCTAATTTATTCTTATTAAAACGGCTATTAAAACCTCCGCTTAATTGTAAATTCTCAGCTAATAAGGGCAATATTTTATCACCACCGGCATTTGCTTTCCAGATATTGCTAAAAGATGAAGCTAAAGCTGTTTTTCCGGCAGGATCCATGCTATTAAATTCACTCCGCTTTGGTAAATTATCAGGCAAAGCCCTGGTGCCATTATCAAATCCGAGGAAATCATATTTATCTCCTTTGTAGGTATAAAAATCATTGCCTATGGTTTGTGTATTAAAGCCTGTTCCAATTTGTATGTTTAAAAAATTTTGTGCAGGCACATCTTTGGTATTTACCTGGATGATACCACCTGCCCACTCTCCCGGCAATTCTGGTACAAAAGCCTTATTAATAATAATATTATCTATGATAGAGGAAGGAAAAATATCGAAACTAAAAGTTTTTCTGTCAGGCTCCGTGCTGCTTAGCAAAATACCATTAAGCATTGCCTGGTTATATCTGTCTGCAAGCCCGCGAACTACTAAATATTTTCCATCTTGAATACTTGTACCAGGCACTCTTTTTAAAACCTCTCCTGTATTTTTATCGGGTGAACGCCTGATAGCTTCAGCAGAAACAACCTGTGCAACTGTATTTGTATTTTTTTGATAAGAAATTAATGCAGCAGTAGTTTCCTGTCGGCGGGTTGTTGTTATTACAACTTCGGTTTCGGTTTTTGCAGCCGACTCCAGAACCACATCAAGACTGGTTACTGTATTTGATGTTACTTCCACATCAGATAATTCTTTGATAGTATATCCAACAGAACTTAATCTAATAGTGTGAGTGCCTACACCTAAGGTGATTACAAACCTTCCATCAATATCTGTAGCACTGCCTTTTTCAGAGGCGGTTGATGTTACAGAAACACCAGATAGTGCAGCCCCTGTTTTTGAATCAGTTACTTTACCTTCTATCTTTCCTGTTTGAGAAAATGAGTTGAAAAATAAGGTTGTGGTAAAGAAAATGGTAATGATAAATCTCATGCAATAATTTTATGCAAAGAGACTAAATGCATGTTATCGGATAGTTATGTGAAGGTTATGTAATTGTTACCTGGGTATTTATTCACTTACAGAATGTTGAGGATGACAATTTTTTGTAAATAGAATCAGGAACCATAAAGATTAAGGCTTAATTTTTAAATATTTTTTAAGGGTGATCGCAAGCCAAATATTTTGCAGTAATAAAGAGAGCTAAATTTCTTTATATTATTCTTTGTAACCGATAAGTTTTTAGATTTCTCATTTATTAAAATAAATTAAGATAACTGGTAACAATTTCTTAATACAACCCTTATAAAAAATGCTCTTATCTTTTGCAAATGGAAATATTGCTGCCCATTTTAGGAGGCTTAGGATTATTCCTTTTTGCTATTTTTAATCTTTCTGATACATTAAAAGATGTTCTCGGAGAAAAATCACAAAAATGGATAGGTAAACTTACCACCAATCTTTTTTCTGCAATAATAACCGGTACTATAATCACTATCATTCTCGATTCATCATCGGCAGTTATTATAATAACAATCATTCTTGTAAAAACCGGTGTTCTCACATTTCGACAATCACTGGGGATAGTATTGGGAGCAAATATTGGTACAACAATCTCTAGCCAGATCATTGCACTGGATATAGGTCAATATTCACCGATCCCGATAATTGTAGGATTGATATTAACCTTTATCAGCCGAAGCGAAAATTTATCCAAAGTTGGTAAAAGCATTCTCTATTTTGGTATTCTGTTCTTTGGGCTTTACACAATGGAACGGGCAGTAGAGCCTTTACGGGACCACAGCAAATTTTTGCATTGGATGACCATGCTTGAAAGCCCCGTACGTGGTGCAGGAGTAGGAGCCGTTGTTACCATTATTATTCAATCATCTTCTGCTACGGTTGGTATGGTTATAACTTTAGCAAAAAAAGGATTACTTAGTTTAAGTGCAGGCATTGCCGTAATGATTGGCGCTGAGCTTGGCACCTGCGCTGATACCCTGTTGGCAACAGTTCGGTCAGACAGGCAGGCTGTAAAGACGGGTTTATTTCATCTTTTCTTTAATATTGTTTCAATATGTGTTGGCCTATTGATCTTTCCCTGGTTTGTACAGTTTATTGAAAGTATATCAGGGGATGCCAGTCTTGAGCAAAAGGTGGCCAATGCCCACATGACTTTTAATATTTTAGGTGTATTGATTTTTCTGCCATTCATTGGGTTGGTTGAAAAACTTCTTAATAAATTATTGCCGCAAAAAGATAAACAACCTGTAATAAAACCGGTATAGGTTTTATAGTATGAGTCACTTCAGACTTTTCTAATTGGCAACTTTATCACTTCAGTGCTCAGAAACGAACTATAAAATCTTCCGTTTATTGGTATGGTAATTTCCTGCATCAGCTCATCAATAATGGATCAATAATAAATAAAACAAGAATTAAGTGCTTTAAGATGAATACTGATAGGAGGAACATTTGCTTGCTTTAGGAACAACACTAATCCCTGAAAAACTTAACATTGGTATTGTTATAAAACTATATATTATTGTGCATAATAAATTTTCTTATATATAATAAATATTTAATGTTATGAAGGACAAAAAGTATAAAAATGTTGAAGATATAATTGAAAATTATCTCATTCTTGAAGACGAGGAAATTGAGATTCCACTATTAATTACAAAAGCGAAAGAAAAGTTTGAAAGTTTAAAACTTGTACAGGGTGAAGGTATTTTAAAACCTTCAGAGGCTGAAGATGCTTTTAAAGTTTTTATGCAATTAAAAAAACATAAAGACAGAAAAATTGAGTTGAGGGCGGAATTGGCAGAAGCGGAAAACCTGCTGAAAGAGTTTCTAAGATTTGTAAATGAGAACAAGATCTCCTATGAAAAAAAAGATGATAACAAAAATAAGATCACTTATCTTTTCTGGCTGGAAGATGGCAAAGTAAAATGCAACAGGTAAGCAGACTGGTTGTAATAAATTTTCCGGCAATGAAGTTCAGCTCTCACCGGATTTTACTTCTTTTATATTTTTATTTCCTTATTTGCTGTGTTAGCATAATAAATGGCTAATCAGGTATTTCCGGGTGTATTGAGTGGTTTTTAAAAAAACTTTGTTAAGATAAGAATGATAATAACAAATGATAATAATGTAGCCAATATCATTAATCTTATAACCAATTCAGAATTTGAACGAGGTAACAAATCACTTTCTTTATTATAATTTATCATAGAAAGGTTATTGAAATTCCGGGTAAATAATTTTTTTAGCTATAATAAAACGTGACCTTTTAACCTTGCGGTCATTTAGATAATAATAATAACTAATAGCACCGGAGGCAATGCCTCTGCAAGGGTATGATGGGCCAGGTAAATTCTTGAGTATGCTACAATACAGGCAGTTAATAAAAATAAAAAAGATCGTGTTTTATTTTTGAAAAAAAGTGCTAAAACAGTAGCGATAGCAAATGCAATAGCAGTATGAGATGATGGGGATGGTTTAATTTCTCTTTGAGTAAAAGAATTAAACAGGTATTGCTCATCTTCTGTAAAGATCTTTATGCCTTCCTTATTCAAATAGATTTTAGAAAGCTGTATTATTAATACCGTAATAACTGCACCGCCCGTTAGTAACCATGCAAAGGCAATTTTCTTTTTATAAAATAAAAAAAGTATTAAACAAAAACAGAAAAAGCCGCTGCCAAAAAAGGTAATATTGATAAAGAGAACATTTTGTATAAAATTATGTGGAACTATAGCTGCCTGCCCAAATGAGGCAAATTGAAAAAGATATATCGCAATTGCTGTTACACTAAAGCTGATTATGAAAAGCAGCTTCGCATTAATTTTTTCATGGTTTAGGTACATAAAATATCTTGTTATTGCAAACCTAAATACTGCATGTTGCCTGAGTATTACCTTACTATTATTAAAATATTAATTTTTAAAGCAAAAAAAATCTCCGGAAAAGAACCGGAGATCACACATGAGAAAAAATCTGTAATCTCAATTATATTGCAAAATTAATATTCCAAAGTAACCTAATTGTTAACCAGAGGTTATGCAATAGTTAGGGTTATTAAAATTTATATTCAAGTCTATGCTAGTTCCATCTTCCTGCTATTAATTAGGTGCCTCAGCCCTTATCATTTTCTTCCAGGATAAAACACTTATTGAGAATCTTTATGAAATAATTTTCAAAATTTCAGGTAACTTTAGAGGTATGCACAGAATTGGTTTTTTATTATTGTTTTCATTCACAACAGGCATTTCAAATGCCCAATACAATTCTATAGATATACCCAGGCCTTTCACCACCACCACCGCAGATATTGCTTCTTATATAAAAAATAATTACAATACAGACCTTGAGAGGACACGGGCAATTTATACATGGGTTACAACTAATATCAGGTATTCAACGGATAGCGCCAATTCAATCAATATGAGAGAGGATAAGGATGCAAAGATCACATTTGCGCTGAGGAGAAGAAAAGGTGTTTGTGAAAATTATGCTGCCATATTTAATGACATTGCTTTAAAAATCGGTCTCACATCATTTGTAGTAAGCGGATACACAAAACAAAGTGGCACTATTGATAAAGAGGGGCATAGCTGGTGTACAGTTTTAATCGATAAGGATTGGCACTTATTTGATCCTACCTGGGATGAAGGACGTGAAATGAATTTTAAGTATTTTATGATGCCACCTTTAGAATTTATTACAACACACATGCCTTATGATCCACAGTGGCAATTATTAAATTACCCAATTACGCGTCAACAATTTGAGAATAGCAATAGTTATAAAAACAAGCAAACTTCCTACTTTAATTATGCAGATACTATAAAGGCCTTTTTACAAATGGATAGCTTACTTCAATTAGAATCTTCCATATCCAGAATACAAAGAGAAGAGATTAGCAATAAATTGGTAAAAGATAATTTTAATTATCTCAAAATGCATGTGGAAATAATTAATCAGGATAAGGATGTTGACCTGTACAATTCATCTGTAGCAGGCATGAACGATGCCACAGTAATTCTAAATAATTTCATTCAATACCGAAATAATAAATTCATCCCTGAAAAAACTGATACAGAAATACAAACCTTGCTTGATGGTATTGATAGCAAGCTACAATTAGCTATAAAAAATTTAGATGAAATAGACAGATCAAAGGCTACGTTTACGATCGGTACCCAACATGTGAGGGAGAGGATACAAGCCTTGGTAAAGCGTATTAAAGATCAAAAAGATTTCGTAGCTATGTACACAGCTACTGAAAAAAATACCCGTCAGGCATTGTTTTACAAATAATAAAGAAATATTTAAATGATATTTCTTTTTAGAGAAATTAAAATCTGAATTGCAATCTGCCAGTAAAAATATTATCTTTTACATCTGAAGTAAAACCAGGAATTTGTGTTTTTTCGTTAACAACTTTATCATACCAAAAAACAAGTTTAAGGTTATCATTTATATAATGAATATAACCAAACCCAAGTGTTGAATATTTAATATTGGCCTCATTAATATTACTTCCTGGCATGCCAATTTCATTTTCTTTTACATTACGATTTGGGTCGTACCAATCGTACTTTATACCTAATTGATGCTTTGTATTAATAATATTATGTAGCAAATAAAAATAGGCGCCATCAAATTTTCTTATATAAAATGGGGTTAAATTATCCGTAGGTAATGCAGCAGGTGTTTCAGTTGTACTACTAAAAGAGGTTTGTGTTCCTGTGATAAATTCAGCTCTTAATTCTGTAAAGCCTTTATCATTTTTTAGTTTCAATTGCAGGTCTGCACCATAGTATTTTCTGGGTAATATTTTTCCGATATTATTAAGAGAAGAATCGATAATAAAGGTTTTGCGATTATCTAATTTGTAAACAAATTTTGTGTTTTGTAAAATGCCTCCGTTTAAATGCGATATAGCAAAAGAAAGATTTAATTTTTTACTAATTGGAAAAGGTTTTAAGCCTATCCTGGCAATAAAATCTTTGTGACTGTCATAATCACCCGGAGCTGTTAAACCCTGACCGTTAAACAATCCTGCATCAATCTTTAAAAATCTTAAGGGATGATTTTTTATCCTGGGTTCAAATGATAGCATGGCACCCAAATCCCTTTCTGTTTTCATTAAGATCTGGTTCATTCTTCCTCTTTCCGGAGATTCTCTATCTGAGGATGAAAGATTCAATTCATAACTAAAAGGCCTTGCAAACATACCTGCAGTAAAAGCAAATAATTTATATTTATTCTCAAATATCCTTCCCCAAAAATCACGGATAAATACGCCTCTTTCTGTACCATCAAACTGAAAAACAAACTGAACTGAAGGTTTTTGATCTTTATTAAAATGTAGATAATCAAACCGTATCCTTCCTCTTCTAAGCATAAAACGATTATTTACGTTAGGAGCAAAATCACCACCGCTAAAATTTTTGGCTCCTTTGCTTTGTGCCACCTGAAACTGCGGCTGTATATACCCACTGATCCTTATATTATCAAACCTTTTACTAACTGACAATACTGATTTACCGATATCGGTGGTAGTATCTATCATGTCCATTAAAAATTGGGAACTGGCAAACTGAGACCATATCAAAAGTAAGATGGTCAATACAAATTTTAGCTTCAAAAAGGGCTTCTTCATGATATTCCTATACAATAATTTACTATGAAAGACATTAAGCCAATGTTAAGAAATTATTACCAAATTTAAAGTAGTTCAATTCAATTGTTATAGGTTTAATTTTGTTCAAATTCATAAAACATGGGATCAGCTTCATTATTAAAATTTTTCCTACCTAAGGATAAAGTGTTTTTTCAGTTATTTGAAAGCGTTGCAGAAACGGTAATGCAAATGGCTAACAAATTGAGAGAAGTAGTAAAAGAACCTGATTTTGAATTGAGAGCTGTGTATATCAAAGAAATTGAGGATATGGAGCATGTAAATGATGATCTTACACATCGCATATTTACAGAATTAGGCAGAAATTTTATTACTCCTTTTGACAGGGAAGATATCCATTCTTTAGCCTCTGCACTTGATGATGTTTCTGATTACATTTATGGAACAGCAAAAAAAATAAATTTTTATAAAGTAGACCCCAGCGATATAGGTATTCAAAAACTAAGCGAATTGATTCACAGTTCCGTTACCGAAGTGCAAAAAGTTGTTTTGGAATTGCGTGATATGAAAAACCTTAGAAAAATAACGGATTCTATGGTGCTTATCAACAGTATTGAAAACCAGGCAGATGATGTGTTTGATATGAGTATTGAGAGATTATTTGAAACAGAGCCTGATGCAAAAGAAGTAATAAAGAAAAGAGAAATATACCAGGTGATGGAGATTGTAACAGATAAATGCGAAGATGCTGTAAATGTAATAGAATCAATCATTATTAAATACGCTTAATCAATTCTATAATTAGCTAGGTGCTAATATGCTCATATAATACCGGCTCTAATTAGCATATCTGCACATTTAGCACATCAGCCAATAAATATGACCTTTCTTATAATCGTTATAGCGCTTGCCTT
>JBBJOK010000012.1:0-7042 GCA_037721545.1 Chitinophagaceae bacterium | reverse complement strand
GGGCATGGCGGTAATGATGCGCAAAAAGTAATGGGTATTATTATGGCTGCATTAATTGCTTATGATCCAACGCAATACAGTCTTGATAAAATGGTGTTTTGGGTTCCGCTGGCATGTTATACTGCTATTGCACTGGGTACACTTACCGGGGGTTGGAAAATTATAAAAACAATGGGAACCCGTATAACCAAAGTAACTCCTTTTGAGGGGGTAGCTGCCGAAACCGCAGGTGCGCTAACACTCTTTTTAACGGAAGCGCTAAAAATACCTGTAAGTACAACTCATACAATTGCCGGCGCTATAATGGGTGTGGGCGCTACCAAAAGGCTTTCGGCAGTTAGATGGGGCATTACTGTAAGCCTCCTTTGGGCCTGGGTATTAACTATCCCAATTAGTGCCGGGCTTGCCGCATTAATTTATTTCGTTGTCTTTCGCAACTAACAATTTATAAATTATTCCATCTCTTAACGTCTAAGCTTTTTTTTCTTTCTTTGCTAAATGAAAAAGATTTTAGTTACCGGCGGCTGTGGATACATTGGTGCCCATACAATTGTAGATCTAATTGAAAACGGGTTTGAGCCAATTTGTGTAGATAATAATTCAAGATCCACACCTGTATTATTAGAGGGAATAGAAAAAATTACAGGTAAAAAAATTAAAAATTATAAAGTAGATCTCTGCAGTTTTGATGAAACACATGCGGTTTTTCAGGAAAATCCTAATATAGAAGGTATCATACATTTTGCAGCCTATAAATCAGTAGGAGAATCAGTAAAAGAACCATTACTTTATTTCGAAAATAATTTACATTCTCTTATAAATATTTTAAAGTGTGTAAAGGAATTTAATATACCCTATTTTATTTTTTCTTCATCCTGCACTGTTTATGGTAACCCTGATGAAATACCTGTAACAGAGTCGACCCCAACAAAACCTGCAGAATCTCCTTATGGTTATACCAAACAGATGGGTGAGCAAATTGTAAGTGAATCATCAAAAACCATTTCTACAAAAAGTATTTTATTAAGATATTTTAATCCCGTAGGAGCCCATCCTTCAGCATTAATTGGTGAGATGCCTTTAGGCAAACCACAAAATCTAGTACCTGCCATTACGCAAACCGCAATTGGAAAATTGCCTCAAATGAAAGTGCATGGTAATGATTATCCAACTCGTGATGGTTCCTGTGTACGTGATTATATCCATGTGAGCGATATTGCTCATGCACATACTTTAGCGTTGCAATATCTTATAGATAATAAAAATAAAAGCGGTTGTGAAATTTTTAACTTAGGTACTGGCAATGGAGTAACTGTTTTGGAAGCAATAAAATCTTTTGAAAAAGTAAGTGAAGTAAAATTAAATTATGTGGTGGGTGAAAGAAGGCTAGGTGATGTTGTTGCTGTTTATGCTGATAATAAACTTGCAAGAGAGCAACTAGAGTGGGTTATAAAATATTCATTGGAAGAAATGATGTCCACAGCTTGGAAGTGGGAGCTTAAATTAAAGGAAGATGAAGCCATGCATAATAATCCAAATTTTCAGATGAATTAAACAGGCAAAATAAAGAACTACCTTAGCCCGCATAAATAAAAAAAATGCTTAAAGATATTCAACCGGTTAACGAGAAAGAAACAAGAGAAGGTTTTGGAGAAGGAATTTATGAGTTGGGAAAAAGCAATCCAAATGTTGTTGTGCTTACGGCAGATCTTGCCGGGTCCTTAAAACTTAAACCCTTTATTAAAGAATTTCCTGAAAGATTTATTCAGTGTGGTATTGCTGAAGCCAATATGATAGGGATTGCCGCTGGATTAACCATAGGTGGAAAAATTCCATATACAACAACTTTTGCCAATTTTTCAACAGGCCGTGTTTATGATCAGATACGCCAATCGGTAGCCTACAGTAATAAAAATGTAAAAATCTGTGCATCGCATGCGGGCTTAACGCTGGGTGAAGATGGTGCTACTCATCAGATATTAGAGGATATAGGTCTAATGAAAATGTTACCGGGCATGACGGTAATTGTTCCCTGCGATTTCACTCAAACCAAAGCAGCTACTATTGCCATTGCTGATTACAATGGCCCGGTATATTTAAGGTTCGGAAGACCAAAATGGCCAAACTTTACAAAAGCAGAAGAATTTAATATTGGCAAAGCCCAAATTATAAGTGAGGGAAATGATGTTAGCATATTTGCCTGCGGGCATTTAGTATGGAAGGCAATTGAAGCCGGTAAAATTTTGGAAGAAAAGGGGATTAGTGTAGAGGTGATTAACATCCATACCATAAAACCTTTGGATGCCGATGCCATAATACAGTCTATAACTAAAACAAAATGTGCTGTTACAGCTGAAGAGCATAATATAATAGGGGGATTGGGAGATAGCATTGCACAGGTAGCAAGTAAAAATTTTCCTATACCGATAGAGTATGTTGGTACTAAAGATACATTTGGGGAAAGTGGAAAACCTCTTGAGCTTCTTAAAAAATACGGCTTAGATACGCCGGATATTGTTGCTGCAGCAGAAAAAGCAATAGCCAGAAAATAAAAATTTTAAAAATATTAAACTTATAACGCACAAATCAATCCTACCAACTAGATTTGTTTTGCCTTCGAGTAATTTCCCCTTATGGTTGTACACAAGGATGATAAAGAACTTTTATATCTTTTTAAAAATGCGGATTCTAAAGAGTCAGCCTTTACAGCTATTTTAAAAAAATACCAGGAAAAATTATATTGGCACATACGCAGGTTGGTAATAGATCATGATGATGCGGATGACGTATTGCAAAATATGTTTATCAAAGTATGGAAAGGATTGGAAAATTTCAGAGAGGATAGCCAATTATATACCTGGTTGTATCGTATTGCCACTAATGAAAGCCTTACGTTTTTAGAACAACGAAAAAAACGAAATCTGGTCTCTTTGGATACTGTAGAAAATGGTTTGGTGAATAAGCTTAAAGCTGATTCAAATTTTGATGCAAACCGTTTGGAATGGAAGCTTCAGTTGGGAATACAGCAATTACCTGAAAAGCAAAGAATTGTATTTAACCTAAGATATTATGATGAAATGCCCTATGAGGAGATGAGCAGGGTGTTAGAAACAAGTGAAGGCGCATTAAAAGCCAGCTATCACCATGCTGCAAAAAAAATAGAAGAATTTATACTAAATAGCTAAATCAATTAAACTTTCAAGCAATATTCAGGTCTATTACGCAATGGGAATTTCAACAGATATATATGATGAGCTGAACAATATTAGTTCCGTACTGGCAGCTATTGATAAAAAGAATATTTTTTCAGTACCTGAAGGGTATTTCGAGATCTTGTCAATCGATGTCTTAAAGCAAATTAATACCGGTTCTTCTGAAATTGAAAAAAGTAAATTATCAGTTCCTGCCGGATATTTTGAAAATTTGAGTTCATCTGTGTTAAACCAAATAAAATCACTTAATGAGGGGGCCAGTCACGAATTAAGGGCACTGTCTCCAATGCTTTATTCTATCCAAAATGAAAACGTTTTTGAAGTTCCCTCCGGATATTTTAAAAGTTTACAGGAGGATATTCTAAATAAAATAATTACAAAACCTGCTAAAATTGTTGAAATAAAGAAAAGGGATTCTATTTGGAAATATGCGGCAGCAGCAGTTGTAACCGGCTTTATAGGATTGAGTGCATTAATAAATTATAATTCATCGCAGCCGACACCAGCGAGTACTGATAATGAAATTACTTCATCTTTTAAAATAGCTGCTGAGTTTAAAAATGAGCACCAGATAAATGCGGCTATTGCAATGCTTCCTGATGAAGACATCATAAGTTATTTATCGGCAACCGGCAATGATATAGACAATGAAGTATTATCAACAGCTATCAATGTAAATGAACTTCCTTCAACAAACGATTATTTAATAGACGAGAAAACATTAGATATTTATTTGAATCAAATTGAACAAAATTCAAAAAACTAGAGGAGTAATGAAAAAACTTTTATTCGCCATCGCTATAATTTTAGGAAGCTTTTCTTTTGTAATTGCACAACCTGATGACAAACAAAACAGGGCTGAAAAAGTACAAGCTTTAAAGATTGCTTTTATTACTCAAAAACTTGATTTTACTTCAGAGGAGGCGCAAAGATTTTGGCCGGTTTATAACCGGTATGAAACCGAAATAAACCAGGTAATGCTAAGTAATAAACGCGGAGGTGATGTAATTGATAATGAAGAAAAAGTTTTGAATATAAAAAAACGATATAGAACAGAATTTATAAAAGTGATCGGACAACCAAAAACAAATACTCTTTTTAATGCTGAAAGAGAATTCAGAGGCGTTCTAATGCGCCATCTTAAGAACAAACAGAGCAATAGACAGGGCAATAAGCCAAACAATTCTCTCCGCAAATAGTCAACAATTCTTTCTTCATAATCCTGAAATTTTCAGGAAAACTTGTATAATATAAAAATTCTCCTATTTTTGTCATTAGGTGTTTTTCATAGGTTAGCAACGGCCAGCCCTTTTTAGGGCGGGCCATTTTTATAAAAATTATGATTTAAACACCGGGTTTTTGGTATCATGATAAAATAAAAAAGTCCATTTTTCTTCTTCTCCTCGCTCTCTCCATTCTTGTCTTAATTTCATTGATTTCTTGCCATCATGATCATATTTAGCTATAAACCTATTCTTCATTTGTTGTAGCTGAGGTGCCACATCTCCTCCAAAAAAAATCTTTTCCTCATTTTCTTCAATCCAAAAAACCTGGTGGTATGGGCAATGTGCTCCTGTAACTTCATATTTAATATAGCCATCTATCACGCCATCACCTTCAATAAATTTTGACTGCGGAGAGTTTTTAAGCAATTCAAAATCTTCAATTATGTATGAGGATTTTGTGTTTGCTAAGGCAAAGTCAAACTCTTGTTTATTGATATAATATGTGGCATTAGCAAAACTCAAAACGTGTTCTTCATTTTTTTGCCGGCGTATACCTCCTGAATGATCTTTGTGTAAATGAGAAAGCAATACTTTAGTGACATCAGCCGGATTAATGCCATTGTCTTTTAAATTTTGGTGTATTTGTAAAGTTCCGTTTGTATTGGTAAATCCTAAGCCGGTATCTAATAACAAAACATCTTTTGTTGTTACAACAATAAAGGGTTGTATTTCCACTAATAAACTTCCTGTATTTCTTTCCTGCAATTTATCTTTATCAAAATTGAATGGAATAAACTGCTTTGTTTTGTCAACAGTAAAAGCACCTTCACTAAGTGGAATGATTTTCATAGTAAGATCAAGCTGGATTTAAATGCGAATATTTGCGGACTAAAAATAGCATCCAAATCATGATAATTAAAAAAAGCATGGCTATAAATTGATGGGCTAAGCCAAACCATATAAGATTATTTCCAAAAGGTGAGGTTACTACTGTGAGAATGCCAAGTATCACTTGTATCAGAATAAATATTAAAGGCATCCATTTAGATTTATTAAATACATGGTTGTTGGTAAATTTTTTGGCTTTTATTGTCCACACCACAACTAAAACCACCAGTAAATAAGCCAGGCCTCGGTGTATTATATGTATGGTAATTTTATTATCTACAAGGTTTTTCCACCAGGGAGATAAAGTATTTATCCCCTCAGGGAGCATCATTCCATTGATATCGGGCCAGGTTGGCGCAGCTGTAGCTGCTTTTAGCCCACTCATAAACGCTCCATAAATTAATTGAATAACAAGAACACAAACAATGAGTATAGAAAAATTTTTCAAAAAAGAGCTAACTATTATTTTCTCTTTTGGAATTAATAAACTTAAGGCAAACCAAAACGTATAACAAAGTAAAACCAGGGCAGCAATTAGATGAGCAGCTAATTCAATGTGACCCACAAATATTTTCTCTGCAGAAAGCCCGCTTTTAACCATTATCCATCCTACAAGTCCCTGCATTGCGCCTAATAAAAAAAGGATGACCATTGGTATGATCATTTCTTTTTTAAATTTTCGTTTAATCAAAAAATAACCAAACCCTATCAGAAATACGATTCCTAATAACCTGGCCCAAAAGCGATGTAGCCATTCCCAAAAAAAAATATATTTAAAATCACTTAACGTAAAATCCGCATGTATATACCTGAATTGGTCCGTGTTTTTATATTTATCAAATTCAGCCTGCCAATCTGAAGAATTTAAGGGAGGTAATGCGCCGGTTATGGGTTTCCACTCCGTAATAGACAAACCTGATTCTGTAAGCCTGGTGATTCCTCCCAACAGCACCTGTATCATTATCATTCCAACACCAATTAATAACCAAATAGCAATTGGTTTTGAAGAAGCCCTATCAAATGGTAGTTGCATGCGCAAAGTTATTTGTATAACGCCATTAAAGTTTATGTTGATAATTAATTAGGCAAAATATTATTCAGATAATTATTTTTGATAAAATTTCTAATTGCTACTTCCATTTTTCCATAATAAATTTTGTGAGGCCGGTTTAGATGAAGCCGGGCGTGGGTGCTTTGCCGGGCCTGTATTTGCAGCTGCTGTTATCTTGCCTAAAGATTTTTATCATCCTGCTTTAAATGATTCAAAGCAAATGAAAAAAGAAGATAGGGAGATGCTCCGGCCAATTATAGAAAAAGAATGTATTTCTTATTCAGTCGCAAAAGTGGATAATGAAGAGATTGACAGGATAAATATTTTACAGGCATCTTTTAAAGCCATGCATATCTCTCTTGGAAAATTAAAAAATAAGCCTCAATTTTTATTGGTAGATGGCAATCGTTTTAAAAAATACAAAGATTATCCTCATCGTTGCGTAATTCAGGGTGATGGCATATATACTTCTATTGCAGCCGCAAGTGTGTTAGCAAAAACATATAGGGATGACTATATGCAAAAGCTGCATAAAAAATATAAAATGTACGCCTGGGAAACCAATAAAGGATATGGCACCAGGGAACATCGAAGTGCAATTGAAAAACATGGGTTGTGTAAATACCACAGAAGCAGCTTCAATATTCTGGCAGCCAAAATACCTA
>JBBJOK010000181.1:0-6333 GCA_037721545.1 Chitinophagaceae bacterium | reverse complement strand
GAACAGGGAATATTTTGGGGCAGGCACCACAGCGGAGGATTAATTTTTTCTTCATCCAGAATTTATCCTGGGCATTTACCTCTTTGGATTATAAAAAAAGACAATGTAGTCAAAAATAGTTGGTAAAATCTTATAAGATATAGTATAGTAAGGGGTTTTGGTGAAGTAAATTGAAACCCTTTCCAATTTCTAAAATCTAATCTTGATAATATCGTAACTTTTTCCCAGAAGTGAAATGAGTTTTTTTAGCCATTTTGAAGCTCCAGAATAAAAAATAAGGGTTTTACTTTTATGAACCCTTATTAAGACTATGTTCTGTCGCTTCGTTCATTTTATTGATGATAGGTTGCTCTCCAGCAGAGCCTAGTTCCTCTTCAAATGAACAAACAACTATACAATATTTATTTCTAAAAATCACCAACTATTTTGACCACATTACCTAAAAAAAGGCCTGCATATGGCAAGCCTTTAATATTAATATGGGTAAGTTTATTTTATCCAAATAATCCGCCTTTCTTAAAGTTGCGTACCCCTTCGCCAACTTTAAAACCATTATTGTAAACCTCAATTTTATAATTCCCTGTTTGAAAATCACTGTTCTGCTTCCATTCCACAGTTACAGTTTGTTTTTCGCCTTGATTATAATTTACCTGCACTTTTTTGGTAAATAATCTTTCAATTCCTTCACGTGTAACAAATTTACCAGAGCCTAATGCTTCAACAGCAACAGGTGTTCCATCAGGGGCTGTTATACTTACAAAAATATCTTTGGCCCCACTGGTAGCTATCCTGTTTTCAAGATCGAAACTTATTCTTAATTTATCAACTCTTTTTGCGGTAGAAGTTTCTTTTTCTTTATTTTTTCTTTCCTGTACTCCAATAATTTTAAAATTAAAAGCCTGCAAGGTTGATCCTACGTCTATCACATCCTCTTTATCTTTTATTACAGTTTTCGCAGAATCATAATCCTTTGTAACAATATCCCGCTCTTGAGTAACAACTCTTTTTTCTTCTGTAAGCCTGATCTTTTCGCCCTGCAATTTTTCAATCTCAGCGGTATATGAATCAATATTACTTTTTAATTGAGATATCATTCTTCTTGCATCGGCTAATTCTGAGGCTGTGGCATTTTTATTATTTAAGATAGTTTGAATCTTTACTTTAAGGCCTTCAATGTCTTTATCTTTTGTTTTAATAAGACTATCGGCTCTCGAGTTAGTAGTTTTAAGCATATCCAATCGCATTGTGGCATCATTCAATTCACTTTGCAACTCATTTTTAGAGGAATCACTTGTTGTTATTTGTGTTGTTAAGGTTTGCGTTTTTTGGTTAGTTTGATTTTTGTCCCATATAATGTAACCCCAGGTGGCAAGTAATGCCACTAATAATCCACCTATCAATATTGGTGTGGTATTATTTTTTTTCTGAATTACGGTTTGCTTTTGTTCGGTTCCTTCCGGAAAATTTTCAAAACTCATAATAGATTTTTTAGTGGTGAATTAAATTATTAAGATTTTCCTAAGCCGTGTGGGCAAAACTCTGTATTTTCTCCAACCCATCCAATTAAAAACCAAAACATAGTGTTAAAATAAGGTTGTGGCAAGTAATATATCTTTGAAAGATGAGTGCTGAAAAAATATTGAGCAGTTGGAAGAAAAATTCTTTTAAACCCTTTTATTGGCTAGAGGGTGAAGAGGAGTTTTACATTGATAGGGTTATGGATTATGCTGAACATAATATTCTTTCTGAATCAGATGCGGCATTCAATCTAAGTGTGTTTTATGGCAAGGATGCTAATTGGGCAGAAGTAGTTAACGCATGCAGCCGTTACCCGATGTTTTCAACAAGGCAGGTTGTTCTCTTAAAGGAAGCCCAGCAGATGAAAGAAATAGATAAACTGGAAAACTACATTACAAATCCTCTTGCGTCCACCATTCTTGTTGTATCATACAAAGGAAAAACAATTGATGGCAGAAGTAAATTAGCTAAGCTGTTAAAACAGCATGGTGAGATTTTATCATCTAAAAAATTATATGATAATCAATTACCCGGTTGGACAAACGATTTTGTGCAATCAAATGGATATACTATTACCCCAAGGGCACTTTCATTATTGGTAGATCATATTGGGAATGATCTTAACCGTATTGCAAATGAGTTTGAGAAAGTTTCTATGAATCTTGATGAGAGAAAAAATATTAACGAAGATGATATTGAGAAATATGTAGGCATCAGCAAAGAATATAATGTTTTTGAACTGCAGGAGGCATTAAGCAATAAAAATCTTGCTAAAGCAATAACTATTATACAATATTTTGAAGGGAATCCTAAAGCAGCACCTATACAAATGTTGTTACCAGCTTTATACAACCATTTTAGTAAAGTGCTTACCGTTTTTCAAATGTCGGATAAAACGGAAAAAGCATTAAAGCCAATGTTTTACAATAATCCTTATGCAGCACGACAGGCGTTGGAAACGGTTTTAAATTATTCGTATACGGGTGTTGAGCAAACGCTGATATTATTACATGAATACAATTTAAAAAGTGTCGGTGTAAACAGCAGTGGTATTAATGATGCTTCACTCATGAAAGAGTTAGCAGTTAAAATTATAAATCATACATAGTCTTTCTAAACCAGGATACTGGGGATTCAAAGATTTATGGAATATGGAGTGCGTACACTTATGTTATAATTAAGTTCTTGAAGTTTATAATTCACAAAAATCCACGTTGGACATATTTCATTGCTTCAATTTTATCTTTTGCAATCGCATCTTTTAATTCTTCCAGACCGGAAAATTTTTTTTCTTCTCTAAGATATTTTTTTACAAACACTCGCACTACTTGCCCATAAATATCTTTATCAAACTCAAAAATATTAACCTCTATGGTTCTTTTGCTCTTGCTAACAGTAGGCCGTGTGCCAATACTCATCATTCCTTTCATTAATTCTTGCTTGCCAAATATTCTTTGTCCATTAACCCTTAACCCTTCACCATCCACCATCACAGTCACCGCATAAATTCCGTTACCAGGTGTTAGTTTGTTATTATCAGTTATCTCAAGATTTGCAGTTGGGTATCCTATAGTTCTTCCGATCTTATCACCTTCAACAACCTTTCCTTCAAAAAAATAATCATAGCCCAGATATTTATTTGCAGTTTCAATGTCGGAATTTAGAATAGCGTCACGAATTTTTGTAGAACTGATCGTTACCTCGTTTAAAACATGTTTTGGTATCTCTTTCACTTGAAAATTAAATTCTTCCGCATAGTTTTCCAGTAATTTATAATTCCCTTTTCTTTCATTCCCAAAATGATGATCATATCCAATAACTATGGTATGTGGATGAAATTTATCAACCAAAAAATCAAGTATATATTTTTCAGCTGTTTGTTCAGAAAACGCTTTCGTAAAAGGAACGATAGCTAAATGATCAATACCATTTTCCTCAAGCAAGGCTATTTTTTCTTCTAAAGTATTAAGGAGCCTTATTTCAGATTTATCTTGAGTAATAACCATCCGGGGATGCGGATCAAAAGTGATGATAACACTTTCTCCGTTTATTTTCTCTGCCTCTTCCTTTATTTGCTGTAATATTTGTAAATGCCCGGTATGTACCCCATCATAAGTGCCTATGGTTATTACCGCATTTTTAAAAAAAGGTAAATTATTTATATCCCGATGTACCTGCATATAAAAGTGTTGCAAAACTAAATTATTTACCCTAACCTCTTAAGGGAAATTATAGAATGTTCATTATTGATGAGTGAATATTATTTTTACAGGATAATCATTAACCTTAAAACTCTTAAACCTTAAACCTTTAATGTCTCTCTATTCAAAGCGTGGCGTATCTGCCCAAAAAGAAGAAGTTCATGCTGCAACCAAAAATTTAGACCAAGGACTATTTCCAAAAGCTTTCTGCAAAATTTATCAGGATCATTTAGGAGGAGATAAAGATTTTGTAAACGTAATGCATGCCGACGGAGCAGGCACTAAAAGTATTCTAGCTTATTTATATTGGAAAGAAACGGGAGATATTTCTGTATGGAAAGGTATTGCCCAGGATGCCATAGTAATGAATCTTGATGACCTGCTATGCGTTGGCGTTTATGATAATATTATTTTTAATTCAACGATTGATAGAAATAAAAATCTTATACCTGGTGAAGTTCTCGAACAAATTATTACCGGCACACAGGAGTTTTTTGATAAGATGAAAGCGTTTGGAATAAACATTCATTACCTCGGTGGAGAAACGGCAGATGTTGGGGATGTAGTGAGAACGATAGCAGTAAATGGAACTATGACAGCACGATGGCCAAAGAGCAAAATTATTTCCAATGAAAATATAAGAGCAGGAAATATAATTGTAGGGTTGGCAAGTTATGGGCAATGCAGTTATGAGACAGAATTTAATAGCGGTATTGGCAGTAATGGACTTACTTCTGCAAGACATGATTTATTAAGTAAGTTTTATGCTGAAAATTTTAAGGAGAGCTATGATAATAATTTAAGTAATGAAGTGGTTTATATAGGAAAAAACAAAATCACAGATCCATTTTCAAACTTCGATTATAGTAAGACGGCATTGAGGGTTGGTAAAGCCTCCCCTAAGGGGGGTGGTTTGGAGGGGGATATAGGCCAGTTGTTACTTTCACCTACCCGAACTTTTGCGCCTCTTATAAAAGATATCTTAGAAAATAATTTTGAGAAGATTTATGGGTTAATACATTGCAGCGGCGGTGGACAAACAAAATGTTTAAAATATGTACCTGATAATTTAAAAGTGATAAAAGATAATTTATTTGAACCGCCCTTGATATTTAAATTAATTCAGGAAGCCAGCGGAAGTGATAATAAAGAAATGTACCAGGTATTTAATATGGGTTGCCGTATGGAAATTTATACAGATGAAAACTTTGCTTCATCAATTATTAATGAAGCAAAGAAATTTAATATCGATGCGCAGGTTATCGGCAGGGTAGAGGAGTGTGATAAAAAAGAATTGGTTATTGAATTGGGTGGAAACAAATTAATATTTTAATAAACTTTTGGAAAGTTAAAAACTCTCCAAAAGTTTGATTTAATTTATTTAACATCCTGAATTGTAAAAGTAACGGGCTGTTCTCGGTAAGCAGCAACCACCTGATCTTTTTGTTTTGCAGGAATCCATTTAGGACCTTTTTTAATGGCATTCATTGTTACTTCAGCCAGCTTTGTCCCTTCCATTGATAATACTTTTACATCTCTGACAGACCCATCAATATCTACAATAAATCTTACACGGCATGTTCCTGATTTATTTTCACTTGAAAGTTCGTTAATATTTCCTTCAATAGTTTTCTTAATATATCTTGCCCATGCCATATCACCTCCCGGAAAAGAAGGCTCAACTTCAACTTTGGTAAAAACTTTATCGTTATTCCAATAAATCGTATCAGTTTTGTTGCCCTTAATTAAAACATTGTTTTCAATTCCATTAAAATTTGTTGAGTCAGCAGTAACAGATTCTCTCTTGTCATAACTCCTTGCTTTTTCATTTTTTGTTATCACTTCAATTACGCCATTTTTTCCATCATTGCCATACTTTATAAAAGCATTATTTCCTTTTATTACATTTATACTTTGTATATTATCAGGACTAACAGAATTGAATTCCGCTTTAGAAATAATTTTTCCATTCAAAACATAGGTTAGATCAACTGAGGAAGTTAAAGGCATTGTGGGAGGTGGAGGAGGTGGCAAAACAAAGCCACGCTTTTTTGCTTCCACCATTGTGATATACTCGTTTGTTCCATCATCATATGTCACCTTTATTTTAACATCTGATGGAATTACTTTAAGATTAGTAACTTTTTTGTTGTTGTAACGCATGTCGGGAATTGTATCTATGATTAATTCTGGCGATTTTATTATTCCCAAATTTTGCGAAATTATTCCGCTTTCCTTAGTTAAATCTGGGGCTTCACTTTTTTTAGGAAATACGTGATTGATTTTTTTTACTTTAAATGTAAAAGCAAAAAATATCAAAGCAGCCAGCGGTAATGCCAACAGCCAGCTTACATAATTTATTCTCGGGTTTTTGTTTTTGGTTAACATGGCTAATCTTCTTTTTAAAGGTGAATAAAAAAAATTATTGGT
Organism: Chitinophagaceae bacterium; assembly: GCA_037721545.1. GTDB lineage: Bacteria > Bacteroidota > Bacteroidia > Chitinophagales > Chitinophagaceae > Ginsengibacter. The sequence goes on along the minus strand of JBBJOK010000181.1, from coordinate 184 downwards.
TATAATAAATCGTTGTTGCGGGTAAGTGGCTTGTAATATCATGACAGCAAAAGCGGCTGTATCACTGTCTTCCAACGCTTTTTTATCTGCTATAAATTCATGAATGATATTTAATTCTTTGCGTATAAACCAGAAGAATGGATTGCACCAGAAAAATATTAAAACAATATTGATAAAGATTTTA
>JBBJOK010000180.1:0-6373 GCA_037721545.1 Chitinophagaceae bacterium | reverse complement strand
CGCTCATTTCCATGCTGAGAGTTGTCTGAGTGATTTTTAGAATTGTAATAATTATTCTGCATAATATTTTTTTTATAGGATTGCATCCCAGATAAAAAGTATCATGTCAGATAATCAATAGGGTATCTTTTTTATTTGTTATAAAAAAGACCGGGATATTTGAAAATGTGACAAATAATTTGACAAATACAACGTATCTAAGTTATAAATAATTTTATAAATATTAGAAATTATTTATAAAATATAAAATAAATGAAGACTAATTACCATCGTTAACTTACAAATGATTATTTTTAATGGCATAATTTAACAACTCCACCGTATTCTTACAATTTGTTTTTTCCCTCATGTTTTTTTTATGATTATGAATTGTATTCATGCTGATAAATAGTTTTTCAGCAACTTCTTTTGCACTTAATCCTTCACAGGTCCACTTAAGAATTTCTAATTCCCTTTTGGTGAGAAGTCCATCTTTCTCATTTAAAAAATAATAATTTTTTAGTATACAGTTTTCATTTGAAAGGCCCTTGTTTGGATTAATATGCTTTACAGTATGCACCATTTTACTATCCGATTTAATATCAGTTATATCATAAGCAAATCCCAATGAAATAAGCGGAAAGCCTTCAGGCGTACACTTGATGTACATATATTTTTCCATGAAGGTCAAAACTTCACCCTTCCTGTTTTTAATCCGGTAATTTGTTGTAAAAACATATTCTTTTGGGTTTGGCGTAATTATAGAAGTAAGAATTCTGAAATTTTCAGGGAACACCCTGGTGTTGTACGCATTGAGATCCGCTTTTTTTAAATAAGACGCGAATTCATGGATACCACTGTCCATTATAAATGTTGACGAATAACCAAGCAATAAATCCAAGGAATGGCTAATAATAATATAGCGGTCAGTGATGAAATTATACAGATAAAAGATCGGAGCAGAACTATTAAAAAAACTAAGCTGTTGTTTATATTGCTTGATTATCGCAATACAATCATCTACAATTTCACATCCTTCATATTCCTTTTTCATATGAATATAATCAAATAAAGGATGGTATTTGTAGATTGGCATACTTGATAGTTATCTTTTTGTGCGCTAAAATAATGGATATCTGGATTTTAAAAAATAGCCAAAAATGGCTATTGTTTGCAGTATAGGAACCCCTTAATTTTAATCATTGGATTTGTTGGATAGCTTAAGTATTAAATTTTAGTTTCTTGTATGAGAAGACTTATTTCTTGCACTAATTTAAAACATCTAACTGATAAACCTTGATAAATCGCCAAAAAAAAATATGAATTGTTCGTGCTGTTCGCTCTTTTTAAAAACATCAATACTTATAGTAAACTACTCTGCGCCGCATAAATATTTTTTGTAAAACTTAAAATAAACTGTTATGAGAAAGATTTTTTTTGAAAATGCATACAAATTAATTATCAGTGCATTGTTAGTAATCTTTACAGGTATATCATGTAAAAAAAACGCAGTACAAATTCCTGCTGATAATGGTACTTCTACTCAAAGTGCCTCACAGAGAGCTACAGGCTCTGCAGCACTTCAAACTATTTCCTTAATTGTAAGTGTGAATGATGCTGCCGGAAATAATATAACCAGTGATGGCAAAGGAGATTATTTAAATGGAGTTGATTATGTGCAAGCAATACTGGATGGTTCGGGAACATTTGCCTTTAATACTTTAAATTCAAGGAGTACTAAAACTGTTGCAAAAAGATGGGTGAATTATAATTTGAATAGTCCTGTTGATCCAAATAATACTTACAGACCTTCTCCCAGCAATACAAAAAATTATCACTTTTCAACCGGAGGAAGTGTTTACGGCACTAATCCCTTTATTCCACTACAAAATCTTGGCGTAAACGGAAATCCTGCGACCCAATGCATTTATATGGGTAATGGTATTTACAACAGTACTACCGGGTGGAGAGTGAGTTTTCATAAGGGTTACGAAGATATAAGCAATAGCCCTACCTCCTTTGCAGTAGTAACACGAACAAGCTTAAGCCCGGCCGTGTGGACGATAACACCAATAGGATCATGCTCACCCAATTCGAATGTTGCGGCTTTACGTTCTCAAGATGGTACGTTGCTATATGGGTATTATTATCTCCCGTTTTACTTTACGCTGAGGGCGCAATAAAAAAAGCTTTTTTAAAACTTAAATATAAACTGTTATGAAAAAGATTTTTTTTAAAAATGCATTCTAATTAATTATGAGTGCATTGATATTAACATTTATGGGCGTTTCCTATCAAAAAATTTATTTTAATCAGTTCTTATTAAGCAAACACTTATAATCTCACAGATAAGAATTCATATTTCCTATCAGGTCTGATTGGTGTGTAAACGGGTGGTGGCAATCATTATTTTAATATTAATAAAACAAATAAACAATTATGAAGAGAAAGCTATTTTATGTTTTTATAACATTCCTCTCAGGTATTACTACTCAACTGTATTCACAAACGGATTCAGGCCAAATGGATTCGGTACAAAAAGTTAATGTAAACAAACCTTTAATTGCCAAAGAAAAGCATAAGCAGGTAAATTTTATTAAACTACACCTTACCGGGATACTTTTAAAAAATTACCAGCTACAGTATGAAAGAACATTATCAAAATCGATCTCAATTGCTATTGCTTACAAAACGATGCCGGTTTCAACAATTCCTTTTAAAAATAAGATTGTTGATATTGTAGGGGAGGGTGATCCGGAGACAACAGAGATAATTGAATCTGTAAGGTTAGGCAATACTGCAATTACCCCTGAGATCCGTTTTTATTTAAGCAGGAAAGGATACGGCCGGGGTTTTTACATAGCCCCGTTTTACAGGCATGCAAGTTTTAAAATGAATGAATTAGTGTTTGATTATACTACATCAACTTCCAGCACAACTACTCCTAATAAAATTAATTTATCAGGAAAGCTTACAAGCAATACAGGTGGGTTATTATTTGGTGTTCAAAAAGCTTTATGGAAACATATGTGTCTTGATCTTTGGTTCTTTGGGCCACATTATGGAAGTGGCAAGGGAAATTTTAATGGAGTTTCCCGTAAACCATTAACCCCGGCCGAGCAAGCCGAATTAAAACAACAATTGGATGATCTCGATATTCCTTTAATTGATAAAACAGTTACTGTTACAGCAAATGGAGCATCAGTTAAACTTGATGGTTCGTGGGGGGGGCTTAGAGCGGGAATACTAATAGGACTGAAATTCTAATTGACTCAATGATAATAAAAAAATAAAAATTAATACTATGAAAAAAAGATTAATAACTTTTGGAAGCCTTTTTATTTGTTTAAGCTGTATTTGCGGAATGTGCTCAAAAGACGATGTTGTTTCACTCGTGCCTGACGACCTTGTGGGTAAATTCAAAATATCTGGATACACTCTAGTTTCTAACGGTATTTCTACTAATTATTTTGCCACAAGGCCTTCATGTGTAAAAGATAATATTATAACCTACAGTAGAGACTATATGGTTTCACTAGACGAAGGAGCTACTAAATGTGATCCATCCGATCCACAACTTGTATCTGCAAAATTTACTCTCGATGGTCAAAAAATCAATACTTACACCGGCGACGAAGGGGATGATTTGGATGAAGGAACTATCCTTTCCGTGTCAGCATCTGGGGTGCTTGTTATAAGCTTTGTTGGCGGCTCTCCAGGTGATAGCGCAATTATTACTTATCAAAAACAGCCCTAATGGGGTTTATCCTTGATAATTTGAGATCATCTGAATTTCTATTATTACATTCATTATACCTCCTCCATGGTCGGGTTCCCCACCGACCAACATTGCAAAGAGTGAAAGAAAGAGTTGGGTGAGGACACCCAACCATTGAAGCAGAAAAGATAAACAAAAATGGTGGAGCAATTTGTAAGGGATGAATAAAATGATTTAACCTGTAATAAAATAATAATTTTTTTTGCCTTTAGAAGCACTGGTAAATGGATTGAAAAAATATACGGTGCTAACCAAAAGGGAAAAACAAATATTGCACCATGCCAATGAAGGATTGAGAAATAAAGAAATTGCTGAGCGTTTATGTATAAGCCCGGGAACCGTTAAAAAACATTTTGATAACATTTTTAAGAAGCTGCAGGCAGGAAATAAAATAAAAGCGCTCAATAAAATAAAAAATTAAAATACGCCGAAAAGCGTATTGGGTTGTATTGATTTTAGATTGAAATTTACAATTCGCCAATTCTTACGTTTTACTAATCTTATATTTCGAATCTACTTTAAAAATTCGTTTGATAAAACTGTTCACAATACAAAATTTATTATGAAAAAAAGAAATTTGTTCATCATTCTTGTTTGTTTGTTCACCATTTCATGTGAAAAAGAAGGAGAATTTGTTCCCGACGTGCCCGAATACCTTGTGGGTAAATTCAAAATATCAAAATACATTAAAGTTTCTAACGGTATTTCTACTAATTATTTTGCCACAATGCCTTCATGTGTAAAAGATAATATTATAACCTACAATAGAGACTATATGGTTTCACTAGACGAAGGAGCTACTAAATGTAATTCATCCGATCCACAACTTGTAACTGCAAAATTTACTATCGATGGTCAAAAATTCACTACTTACAGCGGCGACAAGGGGAATAAATTGGAGGAAGGAATTATGATTTATGGTGCATGTATATGTGAGGAGATTGAAATAACTTTTGTTGGCGGCTCTCCAGGTGATAGCAGTATTATTAGATATAAAAAACAGCCCTAATGGGGTTCATCTTTGATAATTTAAGATCATCGGAATTCCTATTCTTACATTCATTATGCCTCCTTCTCCATGGTCGGATTCCCACCGCCCAACATTGCAAAGAGTGAAATAGTTGGTGAAGACAAAAACCAGGGAAGCAGGCCAAACATGGAAAGTTTTTTACTTCTAATTTAAGTGCAAACCTTTTTTATAATAAGATAAACGGGGATGATATTGGATTTGCATTTAAAAGATCCATTTATAGTATGAGTGCTAATTTCAACAGCACTTTTGTTATTTCAAAATCAACGATGTTTCAGATAAGTAGTAATTGTCGGTCTGCACGGTTAACCCTTCAAGGTAAAACCTATGGTACCGTTGTTTTTAATGCCGGTTTGCGTAAGGATAATTTTTAACCGGAAGGTATCTGTAACGTTTAGGAAAAACTTCAGTAAAAAATGTAGTAAAGTTGCAGTTTGAAAATAATTTATAAAAGTAGTATCAACAAATAGATTAAGATTTCTTATGCTACTTAGCTAAAATGATAATAATTTACCCGCCAGCAAACATTTTCTTTGCAATTGTAGCATCACGCTTATAAATATCATCTCGAAAATTTAGTAATCCATTCTCATCAACCCATGCCGTGTAATAGGTAATAAATACCGGGACAGGATCTTTTACCTTAACATATTTTTCGGTGTCACTATTCATAGCTTCCATTATCTTTTCAGGTGGCCATGAGTTATTATCTTTTAGTAAATATTCAGCCATTTTTGCAGGATTGCTTAATCTAATACAACCATGGCTATAGGCACGCTTATCATTGTTGAAGAGGCTTTTAGAAGGTGTATCATGAAAATAAATATTAAAACTATTCGGAAATAAAAATTTTACCTGTCCTAATGAGTTTTTATCCCCTGGCAATTGCCTGATAACCGGCAGCCCACCTTCGCTTCCAGTTATCTCCATGTTTTCCCTTGCCAGATAACCGGAATCAGTAGCAAGCTTAGGCATTATTTCTTTTTTTACGATACTTGGCGGCACATTCCAGTAAGGGCTAAATACAACTGAAGTTAAATTGCCGGTAAATATCATGGTGTTATTGCCTTCTTTACCCACTACCACATTCATATCAAAAACTTTATTTTTTCCTTCAAAAACATGAAGAACAAATTCCGGGATATTTACCAAAATAAGTTGGCCCTCTGGCTCCTGAGGCATCCACCGCATCCTACCCATGTTTATTAATATTTGCTCAATTCTTTTATTTACCGGAATATTCAGGTCTTTAATCAAAGAGGCTTTTATCACACCATCTGGTGTATAACCAAAACTTTGTTGAACTTGTCTGATTCCATTGGCAAGACTATCAGTAAAAACCTGAGAAGAATCACCCATAGGCATCGCACCAATAACCTGTAATCGTTTTTTTAAGATTGCAATGGCAGGTGACGATGCACCCTTTTTTAATTGCTTTGGTGTAGCATGAATCTGTGGCCATCCCCCTTTTTTAGCAATATTGGTATATTTACTTAGTTCAAGCTTTAGCAACTTATAGGCATTGTTTACGTCTTCAAAATATTTATCATCCTTGTGTTTTTTATTTAATAAGGAGTCTGACAAGG